>NZ_JAKVIJ010000007.1:0-199401 GCF_022760965.1 Simplicispira sedimenti | reverse complement strand
CTGGAGCCGCCAACAGGAAACCGCCCACCTGAGCGTCGCCGTCAACGTCAGCGCGCGGCAATTTCGGCACAGCGGCTTTGCCGCCGAAGTCCTGCAAACCCTGCGCGAAACCGGCGCCAACCCCCGGCGCCTCAAACTCGAACTGACCGAAAGCCTGCTGCTGGGCGACATCGAAGACACCATCGAACGCATGGTGCAACTCAAACGCGAAGGTGTGGGGTTTGCGCTGGACGACTTCGGCACCGGGTACTCCAGCCTGGGCTACCTCAAACGCCTGCCGCTGGACCAGGTCAAGATCGACCGGGGCTTCGTGCGCGACGTGCTGACCGACCCCAACGACGCGGCCATTGTGCGCACCATTCTGGCACTGGCGCAAAGCCTGGACCTGGACGTGGTGGCCGAAGGGGTGGAGACGGCGGGGCAGCTGGGCTTCTTGCGGCTGCATGGCTGCGAGCAGTTCCAGGGGTATCTGTTCGGGCGGCCGGTACCGGCCGATGTGTTCGACCACGAACACCGTTTGGACAAATCCAGCCATTTCCAGGCCATCTTCTGACGACAATACGGGGCATGGACAAGCAGCTATTGGTCGCCGGAGGCGGCATCGGTGGGCTGGCGGCCGCACTGGCCGCCACGCGCGCCGGGTGGGAGGTGCGGCTCTTTGAGCGCGCAGTGCAGTTTTCCGAGGTGGGCGCTGGCGTGCAACTGGGCCCCAACGCCGTGCGTTGCCTGCAGGCCTGGGGCCTGGAGCCCGCGCTGAACGCTGTGGCCGCCTTTCCGCAGCACCTGCAGGTGCGCAGCGCCATGCACGGCGGTGTGCTCGCCACGCTGGCGTTGGGCGAGGCCACGGTGCGCCGCTACGGCGCGCCCTACGCCACCATCCACCGCGCCGATCTGCACAGCCTGCTGCTGCATGCCGTGCAAGACCACCCGGCCGTGCAACTCAACCTGGGCCACGCCATCACCCAGCACGAGGACACCGGCAACGCCGTGCTGGTGCATGTGGAGCATGGACAGGGCCAGGCCAAGCCAGTGGAGGGCGACGCGTTGATTGGCGCCGACGGCCTGTGGAGCCGCACCCGCACCCAGGTCTGGCAGGACGGCAGCCCCCGCGCCACCGGGCACCTGGCCTACCGCGCCCTGGTGCCTGCGCAGGCGCTGCCCGCCGCGTGGCGCGCTCAGGTCACCGCCTGGCTCGGGCCGCGCCTGCATGCCGTGCACTACCCCGTGCGCCGGGGCGAGTGGATGAACCTGGTGGTCATCATCCATGGCAACCCACCACAGGACCTGGAGCACTGGGACCACGCCGCCAACGCCGCCGACCTGGCCCATGCCCTGGAAGGCACCCACCCCGCCTTGCAGGAGGTGGTGCACAGCGTGGCCGCTGCGGGCTTGGGCTGGCGCCTGTGGCCACTGTGTGACCGCGCCCCCATGCAAAGCGCCGATGCCATGGCCCGCGGCCTGGTGGCCCTGTTGGGCGACGCCGCCCATCCCATGCCGCCCTACCTGGCCCAGGGCGCAGGCATGGCCCTGGAAGACGCCACGCAACTGCAGGCCGCCCTGGCCCTGCACGATGTGGAGGTGCCCCTCCGTCTGCGCCGCTACGCGCTCAACCGCTGGCAGCGCGCTGCACGCGTACAGGCGCGCTCGCAGCGCAACGGGCGCATCTTTCATGCCACGGGGCTGGTGCGCTGGGGGCGTGATCTGGGGCTGCGCGTGCTGGGCGAGCGCTTGCTGGATGTGCCTTGGCTTTACCGGGGCGACGGGATGGATGCAGGGTTGATGTGATTTGCTATTAAAACTATAGCTATTGGCGCTTTATTCATAAGCGATAAAGGCACTTTTCTCCGCGCTCATTGCGAACGCCTTGTTCTCTCAAGGGGGCTGGTTCTGCGTGCTCTGGGCGCCAGGCCACGCAGTACCTCCAGCCGGTTGGGGGGAGCGTCTGGGGCCAGAAAATCGGGAATGGTGCCATCGTCTCGCCGTGGCCGCGACAGAAATTCCACCGGCCATTCGGTGATTCTTTGCTCCCGGACATGCACATAGCATCCCGGCTCGTCCTCGTCGATGTATTCACGCTGCAGCACCAGGGCCAAGGGCTCCTCGGCGCCCATGGTGGCGCGGTAAAAGGCGTCGGCTTCTTCAAAGGTCTCGAACGCGTAGAAGTAGTCGTTGCCGTCGGCTTCATCGGGCGCGCCGCGTTCCGGGTGGCACCACACACGGTATTCCAGCACGGCATCCCAGACCAACCCACCGCCGGAAAAACAGCTTGCGGGGTAGTTGCCGACTTTGGCTGGGTTCAGTACCGCTGGGTATTGCATGGATCAGATCCTGTACGGCTGCCGGGTCAGCTTGAGCGAGAAGCCGCATTCCAGTGAAGAAGCGAGGCGTTGCCTTCGTTTAGCGACACTTCGTCGCCCGATCCGTATGTGACCTCTAGTACCAGCTCAAGCCGTGCCGGGCCTACGAGCCAGACAATCCGGGGCTTGAGTTCGGCTATTGCAAGCCACTTTTTTCTTGTGTTCTCGCTCACTTTGACGGTGCGCGGAGTGAGTGCAAGCTGCTGTAGCTCAGAAGCCAGCCTCCAAAACTCAAAGGCGGACTTCTTGACCTCCCCGAGGATTCGGTACCGAGAAGGGTCGTGGGGTGAGTGCGCCGCGAGATCAAATGCCCAGCCGCTGGGCTGTGTGCCAAGTAGGTGCTTTGGCCAGCTGAAGTCTCTGGCGAGGCGGCCAACAGCAGCGAATGTGATCACTGGTTCGCGCCAAAGCGTGATCGGGCGAGGAACCTCGCTTCGGGAGCCTTCCCAGAACAAGGGTTCGGTTGCGGTGCTCATGGCCGCCCGGTAGCGTCCACCGCCAACGTCAAAGACAGTCCCTTTGTTGATGGCGTCAAGGCAGTCAATGCCGTCGATTTCGGCGATGTCAATGGAGTCCGAGCGAAATCCAGCCTCTGCGTATTGTCGACCGTGGTCATGGCAGTAGGCAGGGAGCCAGGAGCTTGTGAGGCGGCGCTTGAACTCGTCGAAGGAAGCGGGTTCAGATAGGGCTTTTGATTTCATGTGCTTACGTTTGCATGGCGGGTGCATGAACAGGGATCACAAGCCCGCTCACTCCGCCTCCCAGTACACCAGCACCTTGAGTGCCCGCTCGGGCTGGGCGTCGGCAAAGGTGGCGGGGTTGGCCAGGCGCTCGACGAATTGCAGTGTGGGTGCCTGCTCCTGCACCTGCTGGTGCAGGAAGGCGCTGTCCAGTTCGGGGGCGTTCAGGCACAGCAGGGCGTGGCCGCCGGGGGCCAGCAGGTCGGGCAGGCGGCGCAGCAGGCGCGCGTAGTCCTTGGTGGCGACGAAGCTGCCTTTCTGGTAGCTGGGCGGGTCGATGATGACCAGGCCGTAGGGGCCATGGCGCGTGATCTTGCCCCAGGAGCTGAAGATGTCGTGGTCCCAGAACAGGGCGCCGGCCTCCAGCCCATTGAGCCGGTGGTTCTGCCGCCCCGTGGTCAGTGCGCCCCCGGCCATGTCCACGTTGACCACCTGGGCCGCGCCTGCGCGCAGCGCTGCCACCGAAAACGCGCAGGTGTAGGCAAACAGGTTGAGCACGCGCAGGCCGGGGTGCTGCGCGGCGTGGCGCTGCACCCAGCGGCGGCCTTCAGCCATGTCCAGGAACAGGCCGTGGTTCTGCCCGCGCAGCACATGCACCAGGTAGCGTGCGCCGTCTTCCTGCACCACATGCGGTTCGGGCACCTGGCCTGCCATGGTGCGGGTTTCGCGTTGCTGCGGGTGGCGGCACTGGTACACCCAGTGCAGTGCGGCGCCGGGTGCCAGTGTGGCCCAGCGCGCTTGCAGGGCCTGGTGCACGGCGGCCAGCAGGGCGTCGTCGGCGGGTTCAAAGCTGGTGAACACCCACACGGGCGGGTAGGCGTCCAGCGTCCAGCCTTCGCAGCCGGGGTGCAGGCCGCCACGGCCATGGAAGATGCGGCAGGCCTCGGTGGGCAAAGGGGTGGCGGCAATGGCGTCGAGCAGGGCTTGCATGGCGGTGGGGCAGGGGGTCACAGGGCGCGCAGCACGGCGCGCACGGGCGAGGCGTCGGCGGTGCTCAGCTTGAGCGGCAGGGCGATGAGTTCGTAGTCGCCCTCGGGCACCTCGTCGAGCACCAGGTTTTCCAGCACGCGCAGATCGCGTTGGCGCAGCACCTGGTGGCTGGGCAGGTCGGTGCTGTCGGCGGGGTCCACGCTGGGCGTGTCCAGGCCCACCAGCAGCAGGCCGCGGTCGGCCAGGTGCTCCAGCAGGGCCGGGGCCAGGGCACGGAAGTTGGCATCCCAGTGCGTGGGCGCAGGGTGTACTCGCGTGCGCACCAGCAGGCGCGGGGGCAGCGGGTCGCTCAGGGCATGGGCCAGGTCGGCCACCTGTACCAGCGCGGCGTTGCCGCGGGCGTGCACCACGCGGCAGGGGCCCAGAAAGGGCTCCAGCGCCAAGGCGCCCACGGCGGCTCCCTGGGGGTCGTAGTGCAGCGGCGCGTCGGCATGTGCGCCCAGGTGGGTGCTGAGGGTGAGCGCGCCCACGTTGACGGCGCACCCTGGGCCCAGGCTGCTGGTCCAGTGCAGGCGCAGGGGCGTGTCGCCGGGGTACACCGGCGTGCCAGGGTGCAGGGCGGGGGAGATGTCCCAAAGGCGAGGCATGGGGCATTATCCCGCGCGCCCCGGTGGCTTGATCCAGCGCAAGACTGCACGGGATGGGGCGGCGGTACGTCTTGCCTGGAAAGAGGCGTCCGCCTACAATTCGCAAATAATAATGGTTTTTATTTAGAACATTATGGACGCAGTGATTCCCCTGGCCGCTCCGGCCCCCGTGGTGACAGGTGAGGCCGGTCTTGCCGACCTGCCCCTGCGCACCAATGCCTGGGTGCAGGGCCTGCACATGGAAGCGGCGGCCGAAGACGGCGACCTGTTGCTGCGCCTGCTGGAGATCGGTTTCCTGCCCGGCGAGCGCGTGCATGTGGTGGCGCGGGCCTTTCCGGCGGGCGAGCCCATGGCCGTGCGTGTGGGGCGCACCACCTTTGCGCTGCGCAAGCGCGAGGCGGCGCTGGTGCGCATCAGCACCACGCCACCGATGCAGGGCGCTGCGGCATGAGCGCGCACCGGGCCGTTCTCCAGCGGGCTCGCACCGTCATGCAAAGCACGGAGGCCAGCCAGTGAGCGCCGCTGCCATGCGCCTGGCCCTGCTGGGCCATCCCAACTGCGGCAAGACCGCCCTGTTCAACCTGCTGACCGGCAGCCGCCAGAAGGTGGCCAATTACGCCGGGGTCACGGTCGAGCGCAAGGAGGGCGTGCTCACCACGCCCGCGGGCAAGGCCGTGCGCGTGCTGGACCTGCCGGGTGCCTACAGCCTCAACGCCCTGAGTGCCGATGAGGCCGTGACGCGCGACGTGGTCACCGGCCAGCGCGCGGGTGAGGCCGCGCCCGACCTGCTGGTCTGCGTGGTCGATGCCACCAAGCTGCAACTGGGCCTGCGCATGGTGCTGGAGGCGCGCGCCATGGGCCTGCCCATGGTGGTGGCGATGAACATGAGCGATGCCGCGCGCCGCCAGGGCATCGCCATCGACCGCGCGTTGCTGGAGCGCGAACTGGGCATGCCCGTGGTGGAGACCGTGGGCATCCGCAAGGACGGCGCGAGTGCGCTGGTGCAGTGGCTGGACGGCTGGCAGCCCGCCGGTGGTGCCCAGGCGTCTGCCTGGCAACCGCAAGGCCCGGCGCAGGTGCTGCAAACGCAGCAAGAGGTGCGCCGCATCCTGCGCCTGGCGGTGTGCGAGCCTGAAGGCCTGCTGCGGCGCGACGATGCCATCGACCGCGTGGTGCTGCACCCGCTGTGGGGCATGCTGGTGCTGGCGGCCACCATGTTTTTGATGTTCCAGGCGGTGTTCAGCTGGGCCGCCGTGCCCATGGACGCCATCGAGTCCGGCGTGGGGGCGGTGGGCGAGTGGTTGCAGTCGCAATTGCCCGAGGGCCTGCTGCGCAGCCTGCTGGTCGAGGGCATTGTGGCCGGGGCCGGGGGCGTGCTGGTGTTCCTGCCGCAGATCGTCATCCTGTTCTTCTTCATCCTCACGCTGGAGGATTCGGGCTACCTGCCGCGCGCGGCCTTTCTGCTCGACCGCGTGATGGGCAGCGTGGGGCTGTCGGGGCGTTCGTTCATTCCGCTGCTGTCGAGCTTTGCCTGCGCCATTCCGGGCATCATGGCCACGCGCACCATCACGCACTGGCGCGAGCGGCTGGTCACCATCTTCATTGCGCCGCTCATGACCTGTTCGGCACGCCTGCCGGTGTATGCGCTCTTGATTGCCGCCTTCATTCCTGAGCGCACGGTGGCGGGACTGTTCAATCTGCAGGGCCTGGTGATGTTCGCGCTCTACGTGGGCGGCATTTTCAGCGCCATGGCCGTGGCGGCCGTGCTCAAGCTCTGGCGCGGCACGGTGCGGCCCACGCCGCTCATCATGGAGCTGCCCCCGTACCGGCTGCCCGCGCTGCGCAGCCTGGCCCAGGGCCTGTACGAGCGCGCCAGCATCTTCATCAAGCGGGTGGGCGGCATCATCCTGGCCCTGTCGGTGCTGCTGTGGGTGCTGTCCACCTTTCCGGCGCCGCCCGAGGGCGCCACTGAATCAGCCATTTACTACAGCCTGGCGGGCCAGTTGGGCCGTGCGCTGGAGCCGCTGTTCGCGCCGCTGGGTTTCAACTGGCAAATTGCTATTGCGCTGGTGCCCGCCATGGCGGCGCGCGAAGTGGTGGTCAGTGCGCTGGGCACGGTGTATGCGCTGTCGGCCACGGGCGACGAAGCTGCGGCGCAACTGGGTACGCTGATCGCGCAGCAGTGGTCGCTGGCCACGGCGCTGTCGCTGCTGGTGTGGTTTGTCTTTGCGCCGCAGTGCATTGCCACCCTGGCCACGGTGCGGCGCGAGACCAACTCCTGGCGCATGGCCTTGCTCATGGCCAGCTACATGTTTGCGCTGGCCTATGCCGCCAGTGCCGCCACCTACCACCTCACGGTGGCCCTGGGAGGCTGAACCATGCACGGTGCACTGTGGCAAAACCTGGCAGTGGGCGCCATCGTGCTGCTGGCCGCGCTCTACGCGCTGTGGTACTGGATGCCCGCCACCCTGCGCAAACGCCTGGGCCGTGTGCGGCCCGCGCTGGGCAAGGCGCCCTCCTGCGGATCGTGCAGCGACTGCGGCGGTTGCGCCACCCCGGCAGACCCGGCCGCGCGGCAGGCCGCTACCGGCAAGACGCTGT
Organism: Simplicispira sedimenti; assembly: GCF_022760965.1. NCBI lineage: Bacteria > Pseudomonadati > Pseudomonadota > Betaproteobacteria > Burkholderiales > Comamonadaceae > Simplicispira > Simplicispira sedimenti. Next base: position 192,126 of record NZ_JAKVIJ010000007.1, on the reverse strand, counting down.
GGATGCACTCACAGCCGTAGCGCTTGCGCCAAGAATGCTATTAAAAATATAGCTGCCTGCGCTTGTCTGGTAAGCGTTAGAGGCCAATTTTCCATTCAATTATCAGGGTAGGCCCCCAGCCCGTGGCGCTGCCGCGCGCGCTCACAGGCCGGACTGCCGGGTGCGAACTCGCGGCAGGGCGAGGGGCGCCATTCGTAAATGCCGCAGGCGGCCTGGGTGCCCACCTTGCCGGTGAGGGCAGCGCAGCGCGGGGGGCTGTGGTCGGTGCCGCGCATGCGGCGCAGGGTGTCGGTCACTTCCACCGCCAGGCCGTCGGGTACGTCACCACCCAGCTCCTGGGTTTCGTACACCGAGAAGTCCACGCGAAAACTTGCGCAGCAGGCGCCGCAGGTGAGGCAAGGGTGGGTCATGGGCGGGGCGGTGTGTGCAGCGCGGCCAGGGCGCGTTCAAGGTTCTGGCGCGCGGCGGCCTCGTAGCGTTCGTGGAACGCATCGGTGCCATAGATGCGCGGGCGGTCGAGGAAGCCGCGCAGCACCGCGCTGCGGCCCGCGACGTAGCGCGGCCAGCGCACGAAGAAGTATTCGCGGCGCACGTTGCGCTCGAAGCGGTCGTACACCGCCGGGTTCTGGCCCAGGATGGCCAGGTCGATGTCCACCACCCACTGCGCATCGCCCGTCAGCGGACCGGGCTGGTGGCGTGTGTCCAGGATGTGCTGGTGCACCTGCGCCACCAGGGTTTCGGGCAAGGACTGGCCGCGCAGAAAGCGCGCGGCCCAGTCGGCGCTGCGCGCCTCGTTGTGCGTGCTCCAGGGCCAGTAGATGGCGTCGTGGTACCACAGGGCCAGTTCCACGGCCACCGGGTCTTGCAGTGCGCCGGGCTGGGCGGTGCGCAGCGTGCGCAGGTGCTCCAGGCAGGCCCCCAGGTGCGTGGTGTCGTGGTAGGCACGCGGCCAGCGGGCCCAGCTGCGCAACAGGCACCGTCCTTCTGCGTTCCACGCAGGGGTGTCCCGGCCCAGCGTCTGGCCCAGGGACTGCCACTGCGCCAGCAGTTCGGCGCTGTGGGCGGGCTGGCGGCGCCAGGGCATGGAGTCAAAAATCAGGCCACGCGGCCGAGCAAAAGGTACTCCATGAGTGCCTTTTGCACGTGCATCCTGTTTTCTGCCTCATCCCACACCACGGATTGGGGGCCGTCGATCACGTCGGCATCGACTTCTTCGCCTCGGTGCGCGGGCAGGCAGTGCATGAACAGGGCATCGGGCTTGGCGGCGGCCATCATCTCGGCGTCCACGCACCAGTCGGCAAAGGCCTTCTTGCGCGCTTCGTTCTCGGCCTCATAGCCCATGCTGGTCCACACGTCGGTGGTGACCAGGTCTGCGCCCTGGCAGGCTTCGAGCGGGTTGCTGAAAAATTGATAGCTGTCTGCGCTGATTCCACCTGCCCCAACGGCCAATTTTTCATCGACTTCGTAGCCGCGTGGCGTGCTCACGTGCACCTTGAAGCCCAGCAGTTGCGCGGCCTGTAGCCAGGTGTTGGCCATGTTGTTGCCGTCGCCCACCCAGGCCACGGTCTTGCCTGCGATGGAGCCGCGGTGTTCGATGTAGGTGAAGATGTCGGCCAGGATCTGGCAGGGGTGGAATTCGTTGGTCAGGCCGTTGATGACGGGCACGCGCGAATACTGCGCAAAGCGTTCGATCTTGGCCTGCTCGAAGGTGCGGATCATCACCAGGTCGGTCATGCGGCTGATGACGCGCGCGCTGTCCTCGATGGGTTCGGCGCGGCCGAGCTGGCTGTCGCCCGTGGTCAGGTGCACCACGCTGCCGCCCATCTGGTACATGCCGGCCTCGAAGCTCACGCGCGTGCGCGTGCTGGCCTTCTCGAAGATCATGGCCAGCGTGCGGTCGGCCAGGGGCTGGTACTTTTCGTAGGCCTTGAACTTCTTCTTGATGAACGCGGCGCGTTCGAGCAGGTAGGCGTATTCGTCGGCGCTGAAGTCGTTGAACTGCAGGTAGTGTTTCATGGCTGTCTCGCAGGGGCTCATTCGGCCAGCAAGGCCTGGACCAGGGGGGTGAGCCGGGCGACGATTTCGTCGGCCTCGGCGGTGGTGAGGATGAGCGGCGGCACGATGCGGATCACGCTCTCGGCTGTCACGCTGATGAGCAGGCCGGCCTCGGCCGCACGGCCCACCAGGGCGCCGCAGGGCTTGTCCAGCTCCACACCGATCATCAGGCCCTGGCCGCGCACTTCCTTCACGCCGCTCAAACTGCCCAGTGCGGCGCGCAGCGCAGCCTGCAGGTGTGCGCCCACGCTGGCGGCGTTCTGCAGCAGGCCGTCTTCTTCCATGATGCGGATGGTTTCCAACCCCGCGCGCATGGCCAGCGGGTTGCCGCCGAAGGTGGTGCCGTGGTTGCCTGGTTGCAGCACGTTGGCGGCCTTGGGGCCGGCCACCACGGCGCCCACGGGCACGCCCGAGCCCAGGCCTTTGGCCAGGGGCATCACGTCGGGCACGATGTTGGCCCACTGGTGGGCAAACCACTTGCCGGTGCGGCCCATGCCGCACTGCACTTCGTCGATCATCATCAGCCAGCCGCGCTCGTCACAGAGCTTGCGCAGTTGCTGCAGGTATTCGATGCGCATGGGGTTCACGCCGCCTTCGCCCTGGATGGTCTCGAAGAACACGGCCACCACGTTGGGGTTGCCTTCGGTGGCGCGGCGCAGGGCCTCGATGTCGTTCTGCGGTACGCGGATGAAGCCTTCCACCAGCGGACCGAAGCCGGCCTGCACCTTGGGGTTGCCCGTGGCCGACAGCGTGGCGATGGAGCGGCCATGGAAGGCCTTCTCATAGACCACCACTTCGGGCTTCTCGATGCCCTGGTCGTGGCCGAACTTGCGTGCGATCTTGAGCGCGGCCTCGTTGGCCTCCAGGCCCGAGTTGCAGAAGAACACGTTGCTCATGCCCGAGCGCTCGACCAGCAACTGGGCCAGTTGCTCCTGCAAGGGCACGTGGTAGTAGTTGGAGGTGTGGATGAGCTGCGTGAGCTGGTGTTGCAGCGCGGGCACCAGCTTGGCGTGGTTGTGGCCCAGGGTGTTGACGGCGATGCCGCCCAGCGCGTCGAGGTACTCCTTGCCGTTCACGTCCCACACGCGGCAGCCCTGGCCGCGCTGCAGTGCGATGGGCACGCGGCCATAGGTGTTCATCACGTGGGGCGAGGTGGCCGGGATGGAAGCGGTCATGCAGGATTCTCCAGACGGGGCGTACAGCGCAGCCAGCGGTGGCTGCAACGAAAAGGAGCACCGATTCTAGGGCGTGCCGCCGCGCCGATGCATGACGATTGCGCATCACTGCAATGCATGCGGCGGGTGGGCCTGTAAGCAGGGCGTCGGCAAACTCTTATATAAGAGTTAAAATGCCCGGTTGCGGCAATTTGCGCAGCGATCCTGCACCGTCCGCCCTAACTACACCACGATCCGATGGTCACCCCTTCCAGCAAAGAAGTCTTCATCCAAGGCGTCACCAGCAGCGGAAAAACTTTCCGTCCAAGCGACTGGGCCGAGCGCCTGGCAGGGGTGATGAGCAGTTTTCGCCCCGGTGGCGCCCGGCCTGGCAGCCACCTGAGCTATTCGCCGTGGTGCATTCCCACCACCATGGGCGGCGTCAAATGCGTGGTGGTGCACCGCGACCTGCGCGACCACGAACCCATGGCCTGGGACTTTGTGATGAACTTCGCGCGCGACAACGACCTGCAACTGGTCGAGGCCTGCCTGCTGCCGGACCCGCCACGGGGCCAGAAGTAAGAAAAAAAGGGCGGCTTGCGCCGCCCTGTGCAGGGGTGGGTATGGGGCGTCAGCCCAACGCCTTGACCACCGCGTCCCCCATCTCGCGCGTGCCCACCTTGGTGGTGCCTTCGCTGTAAATGTCGGGCGTGCGCAGGCCCTGGGCCAACACCTTTTGCACGGCGGCTTCGATGCGGGCGGCGGCGGTTTCCTGGTTCAGGCTGAAGCGCAGCATCATGGCCGCCGACAGGATGGTGGCCAGCGGGTTGGCCACGCCCTTGCCCGCGATGTCCGGGGCGCTGCCGTGGCTGGGCTCGTACAGGCCCTGGTTCTGGCTGTTGAGGCTGGCGCTGGGCAGCATGCCGATCGAGCCGGTGAGCATGGAGGCTTCGTCGGAGAGGATGTCGCCAAACATGTTGCCGGTCACGATCACGTCGAAGGCCTTGGGGCGCTTGACGAGCTGCATGGCGGCGTTGTCCACGTACATGTGCTCCAGCTCCACGTCGGGGTACTGCTGGTGCACCTCGGTGACCACGTCCTTCCAGAACTGGAAGGTCTCCAGCACGTTGGCCTTGTCCACGCTGGTGACCTTCTTGTTGCGCTTGCGCGCGGCCTGGAAGGCGACATGGGCGATACGCTCGATCTCGGGCTTGGAATAGCGCATGGTGTCATACGCTTCCTCGGCGCCGGGGAAGTGGCCATCGGTGGCCACGCGGCGGCCGCGCGGCTGGCCGAAGTAGATGTCGCCGGTCAGCTCGCGGATGATGAGGATGTCCAGCCCGGCGATCAGTTCGGGCTTGAGGCTGGACGCGCCCACGAGCTGCTCGTAGCAGATGGCCGGGCGGAAGTTGGCGAACAGGCCCAGGTTCTTGCGCAGGCCCAGGATGGCCTGCTCGGGGCGCAGCGGGCGGTCGAGCTTGTCGTACTTCCAGTCGCCCACGGCGCCGAACAGCACGGCATCGGCGTCCTTGGCCAGTTTGAGGGTGGATTCGGGCAGCGGATGGCCGTGCGCCTCGTAGGCGGCGCCGCCGACCAGGGCGGTTTCCATCTCGAATGTCAGGTCCAGCGCGTGGAGCACCTTGACCGCTTCGGCCACGATTTCGGTGCCGATGCCGTCACCCGGCAGAATGGCGATTTTCATGTTTGTTTGCTCTTGTTTTGATAGCTGCTTGCGCCCTGTTTTAGAGCGCTGCAATGGTTTTTTGCCCTAAATTAGCCCTGCATGGTGTGGCTCAGCCAGGGCTTGGTGGCCAGGCGGTGGGCCTCGAAGGCGGCGATCTTGTCCTTGTGGCGCAGCGTCAGGCCGATGTCGTCAAAGCCATTGAGCAGGCAGTAGCGGCGGAATGGCAGCACGTCGAACGCGATCTCTTCACCCTGCGGCCGCACGATGACCTGGCGCTCCAGGTCGATGGTGAGCTGGTAGCCGGGGAAGGCGTGCACCTCGTCGAACAACTGGGACACGGTGGATTCGGGCAGCACGATGGGCAGCACGCCGTTCTTGAAGCAGTTGCTGAAGAAGATGTCGGCAAAGCTGGGCGCGATGATCGCGCGAAAGCCGTATTGCTCCAGCGCCCAGGGCGCGTGCTCGCGGCTGGAGCCGCAGCCAAAGTTGCGCCGGGCCAGCAGGATGCTGGCGCCCGCGTAGCGCGGCTGGTTGAGCACGAAGTCCGGATTGGGCTTGCGCGCCGACTCGGGCACGCCGGGCTCGCCGGGCTGGTCCAGGTAGCGCCATTCGTCGAACAGGTTGGGGCCAAAGCCCGTGCGCTTGATCGACTTGAGGAACTGCTTGGGAATGATGGCGTCGGTATCGACGTTCTCTCGGTCCATGGGGGCCACAAGGCCCTGGTGTACGGTGAATTTCTGCATGGGGTGCTTACTTGTTGGCGGCGCGCTCGATGGCGCTGCCCGCGCGTTCGATGTCCTGCCCCACGCCCTTGACGGTGTTGCAGCCTGCCAGCACAAAGGCCAGCGACAGTGCGATGAGGGTAGCGGTCTTTTTCATGGTCTTGCTCCTTCGGTGGTGGGTGGGAAAACGGTCAGGCGAATGTGCGGATGTCCACAAAGTGCCCGTGCACGGCCGCGGCGGCGGCCATGGCGGGGCTCACGAGGTGGGTGCGGCCGCCAGCGCCCTGGCGGCCTTCGAAGTTGCGGTTGCTGGTGGAAGCGCAGCGCTCACCGGGCTCCAGGCGGTCGGCGTTCATGGCCAGGCACATGGAGCAGCCGGGCTCGCGCCACTCGAAGCCGGCGGCCTTGAAGATCTCGTGCAGGCCTTCGCGCTCGGCCTGTTCCTTGACGAGGCCCGATCCAGGCACAACCAGCGCCTGCTTGACGTTGGCAGCCACTTTGCGGCCCAGCTTCTTGACCACGGCGGCGGCCTCGCGCATGTCCTCGATGCGGCTGTTGGTGCACGAGCCGATGAACACCTTGTCGATGGTGATGTCGTTGATCGGCTTGCCCGGCGTGAGCGCCATGTAGGTCAAGGCGCGCTCCATGGCGCTGCGCTTGTTGGCGTCTTTTTCCTTGTCGGGGTCGGGCACGCGGGCGTCCACGCCCACCACCATCTCGGGCGAGGTGCCCCAGGTGACCTGCGGCACGATGTCCTGGGCCGACAGCTCCACCACCGCGTCCCATTGCGCGTCGGCGTCGGAATGCAGCGTCTTCCAGTAGGCCACGGCCTGGTCCCATTCCACGCCGGTGGGCGACAGGGGGCGACCCTTGACGTAGTCGATGGTCTTGTCGTCCACCGCCACCAGGCCGGCGCGGGCACCGCCCTCGATGGCCATGTTGCACACCGTCATGCGGCCTTCCATGGAGAGCTGGCGAATGGCCGAGCCCGCAAATTCGATGGTGTAGCCCGTGCCGCCCGCGGTGCCGATCTTGCCGATGATGGCCAGCACCACGTCCTTGGCCGTGATGCCGGGTGCCAGGCTGCCTTCGACCTTGATGAGCATGTTCTTGGCCTTCTTGGCCAGCAGGGTCTGCGTGGCCATCACATGCTCGACCTCGCTGGTGCCGATGCCGTGCGCCAGCGCGCCAAAGGCGCCGTGCGTGGAGGTGTGCGAGTCGCCGCAAACCACGGTCATGCCCGGCAGGGTGGCTCCGTTTTCGGGGCCGATCACGTGCACGATGCCCTGGCGCTTGTGCATGAAGGGGAAGAACGCGGCCGCGCCCACGGAGGCAATGTTCTTGTCCAGCGTGGTGATCTGCTCTTTGCTGATGGGGTCGGTGATGCCGTCGTAGCCGCGCTCCCAGCCCGTGGTGGGCGTGTTGTGGTCGGCCGTGGCCACGATGGAGCTCACACGCCAGACCTTGCGGCCGGCATCGCGCAGCCCTTCAAAGGCCTGCGGGCTGGTGACTTCGTGCACCAGGTGGCGGTCGATGTAGAGCACGGCGGTGCCGTCCTCTTCGGTGTGGACGACGTGCTCGTCCCAGATCTTGTCGTACAGGGTGCGTCCCATGGGAGTTGTTCGCTTTCAGGTGGGGTGGATGGGATTTTAGGCAGTGCGCGTGGGTGCGGGGGTTGCAAGGTGTTCGGCCAGCAAACGGGCGGTAGGGGGCAGGGCGGCAAAGTCGCGCGCCACCAGGCGCAGCTCGCGCTGCGCCCAGGCGTCGCGCAGGGGCACGGCGGTCAGGTGCCCCACGCCGCGCATCAGCGCAAAGGCGCGGTCGGGCAGCAGGCCCACGCCCAGGCCGTTGTCGATCATGCGGCACATGGCGTCCAGGCCCGTGACCTGGATGCGCTGGCGCAGTGTGCGCCCGGCCTGGGCCGCAGCCACGCGCATGGCCAGGCTGATGCTGCTGCCCGCGTGCAGGCCGACAATGTCCCAGTCCAGCGTTTCTTCAAAATTGATAGCATCTCGCGCAGAAAGGGCGTGGCCTGCGGGCATCACCAGCACCAAACGGTCACTGCGGTAGGGGCGGCTTTGCAAGGTGCCGCTACCCTGCGGGCCCAGGTTGCAGATACCCAGGTCAGTGGTGCCTTCCTGCACGGCCTGCAGCACATCGGGCGAGAGGTGTTCCTGCAGGTCGATCTTGATCTGGCTGTGCTGCTGCGCAAAGGCGCCCAGGTCTTCCGGCAGGAATTGCACGATGGCCGAGATGTTGGCGTGCACGCGCACATGGCCGCGCACGCCCTCGGTGTATTCGGCCAGCTCGCCCTGCATGCGCTCCAGGCCGAACAGCACCGTGCGCGCGTGGTGCAACAGGCTTTCGCCCGCAGGCGTCAGGCGCACGCCACGGCTGTGGCGCTGCAGCAGTGGGGTTTCCACCGCAGCCTCCAGTTCGGAAAGCCGTTTGCTCACGGCCGATGCGGCGATGAACTCGCGCTGCGCCGCCCGCGCGATGCTGCCCAGCTCGCACACCGCCACAAACAGTTGCAGCGAGGTCAGGTCGATGCGGCGCGCAAAGTTGCGCTCGTTGGATGGCATGGCGGATGGTTTTCAGGCGTCACGTTTGACGAGCAAAGCCGTATTTTCCACCCTTGAAACACCTTATGCCATCTCTAAATGCGATGGCTGGCCTGGCGAATCACGCAAACACTACAGTGTGTAGGTGTTGCCGTGGTCGGGTACCGATGCACTCCAGCGCAACTCGTGTTCGATGCGCTGGCGCAGCATGTCGGCAGCCTCCAGCTCGCCGTGCACGACGTACACCTGTTCGGGGGCGTGTTCCATGCGGCGCAGCCAGTCCAGTGTCTGGGTGGCATCGGCGTGGGCCGAGGCCGACTGCAACTGCACCACCTCGGCGCGGATCTGCACTTCCTGGCCGTGGATGCGGATGCTCTTCTCGCCAGCGGCGATGCGTGCGCCGCGCGTGCCGGGGGCCTGGTGGCCTGTGAGGATGACCATGTTGCGGTGGTTGCCCGCATGCAGTGCCAGGTGGTGCAATACCCGCCCGCCCGTGGCCATGCCACTGGCCGAGAGGATGACCATGGGGCCGTGGCGCCGGGCCAGGGCCTTGGATTCCTCGGTGGTCTGCACCATGGTGGCGCCGTGCGACAGGGCATGCACCTGTTTGGCGTCCAGCCGGTGTTCGCCGGGGTAGTGCTGGAACAGGCCGGTGGTGTTGACGGCCATGGGGCTGTCCAGGAACACGGGCAGCGATCTGGGCAGTTCCCCCTGTTGCTTGAGCTCTGCGATGGCGTGCAACACCGACTGGGCGCGGCCCACGGCAAAGACCGGCACCACGGCCACGCCGCCGCGCTGGGCCAGGCGTTGCAGGGCAGGTGCCAGGTCTTGCAGGATGTCGGTGTCCGGGTGCTCGCGGTCGCCGTAGGTGGATTCGATCAGGACGGTATCGGCCGCAGGCGGAGCGTCTGGGGGGCGCATCAGCAGATCGTCGCTGCGCCCCAAGTCGCCCGAGAACAGGATGCGCCGCCCGCCCACCTCCAGCAGAACGCTGGCGGCGCCCAGGATGTGTCCTGCATGGCTGAACTGCGCGCGCCAGCCGGGGATGGGCTCGAAAGCCTTGCCAAAAGGGTGTGGGCGCAACTGCTTGAGGCTGTGCAGCGCGTCAAGCCGCGTGTACAGCGGCAGCGCGGGCTGGTGCTTGGACAGGGCGTGGCGGTTGAGGTAGGCGGCATCCTCTTCCTGCAGGTGGCCGCTGTCGGGCAGCAGGATGGCGCACAGGTCGCGCGTGCCAGGGGTGCAGTGCACGTCCTTGGTGTAGCCGTCGCGCGCCAGCAGCGGCAGGTAGCCGCTGTGGTCCAGGTGGGCATGGGTGAGCACCACGGAGTCGATCTGGTGCGGCGTGACGGGCAGCGGCTGCCAGTTGCGCAGGCGCAGCAGCTTGTAGCCCTGGAACAACCCGCAGTCGATCAGCAGGCTGTGGTTGTTGTGGCGGACGAGGTACTTGGAGCCGGTAACGGTGCCGGCCCCGCCCAGAAAGGTGATGCTGACGGACATGGAGGCATTCCTGTGGCAAGGGATGCCTCCATGTTACGCCGCGCGGGGCGGCGCGAGACCTCAGGTGAACAGGTTTTTCAGCCTGTCCGTCCAGCTCTCGGCGCTGGGGGAGTGGCGCGCGCCACCCTTCTTGAACGATTCCTCCAGCTCGCGCAGCAGCTTGCGCTGGTGCTCGGTGAGCTTGACGGGCGTCTCGACCACGATGTGGCAGTACAGGTCGCCAGGGTAGCTGGAGCGCACGCCTTTGATGCCCTTGCCGCGCAGACGGAACTGCTTGCCCGCCTGCGTGCCTTCGGGAATGTCGATGGCGGCCTTGCCCGCGAGCGTGGGGACGTCGATCTCACCGCCCAGAGCAGCGGTGATGAAGCTCACCGGCACCTGGCAGTGCAGGTCGTCGCCATCGCGCTCGAAGATGTCGTGCTTCTTGATGCGGATCTCGATGTACAGGTCGCCCGGAGGCCCCCCGTTGGTACCAGGTTCGCCGTTGCCCGTGGAACGGATGCGCATGCCGTCATCGATGCCGGCGGGGATTTTCACTTCCAGCGTCTTCTGGCGCTTGAGCTTGCCCTGGCCGTGGCAGGTCGTGCAGGGCTCGGGGATGATCTTGCCGGTACCGCGACAGTGCGGGCAGGTTTGTTGCACGCTGAAGAAGCCCTGGCGCATCTGCACCGTGCCCGAACCTTGGCAGGTGCCGCAGGTCTTGGCGCTGGTGCCGGGCTTGGCGCCGCTGCCATGGCAGGTGTCGCAGCTGTCCCATGAGGGAATGCGGATTTGCGCATCCTTGCCCTTGGCTGCTTCTTCCAGGGTGATTTCCATGGCATAGGACAGGTCACTGCCCCGGTACACCCGGCTGCCACCCCGGCCACCACGTCCTTGGCCGAACATGTCGCCAAAAATGTCGCCAAAGGCCTCGGCGAAGCCGCCGAACCCTTCCGCACCCGGCCCGCCAGGGCCGCGCATGTTCGGGTCCACGCCTGCATGGCCGTACTGGTCGTATGCAGCGCGCTTTTGCGGGTCCGAGAGCATCTCGTAGGCCTCTTTGGCCTCCTTGAACTTCTCTTCGGCAGGCTTGGCGGCATCCCCCTGGTTGCGGTCAGGGTGGTGCTTCATCGCCAGCTTGCGATAGGCCTTCTTGATTTCTTCGTCCGAGGCGTTTTTCGGGACGCCCAGAATTTCGTAAAAGTCTCTTTTGGACATAGTGATTCGGAACCCGGTTGGAACAGGAACGCCGCGCAGCCCGTGACGAGCGTTGCGCGGCGGCTCAGGTCAACGGAGCTCGCTCAGCCCTTCTTGACTTCCTTCACCTCGGCATCGACGACGTTGTCATCGTCTGCGGGCTTGCTGGATGCTCCACCAGCCGACGCGCCTGCGGCCTCTGCACCACCGGCGGCCTGGGCGGCTTGAGCTGCCTGTGATTCGGCGTACATCTTTTCGCCCAGCTTCTGGCTGGCCGTCATCAGCGCCGTGGTCTTTTCGTCAATCGCGGCCTTGTCTTCGCCCTTCAGAGCTTCTTCCAGTGCCTTGACCGCCGCAGTGATGGCGTCCTTTTCTGCGGACTCGAGCTTGTCGCCGTGCTCGGCCAGGCTCTTGTTCACGCTGTGGACAGCGGCTTCGCCCTGGTTCTTGGCCTGCACCAGTTCGAGCTTCTTCTTGTCGTCGGCGGCGTTCAGCTCGGCGTCCTTGACCATCTTCTGGATCTCCTCCTCGGACAGACCCGAGTTGGCCTTGATGGTGATCTTGTTTTCCTTGCCGGTGCCCTTGTCCTTGGCGCCCACGTGCAGGATGCCGTTGGCGTCGATGTCGAAGGACACTTCGATCTGTGGAACACCACGGGCTGCGGGTGGAATGCCCTCCAGGTTGAACTCGCCCAGCAGCTTGTTGCCCGACGCCATCTCGCGCTCGCCCTGGTAGACCTTGATGGTCACGGCAGGCTGGTTGTCATCGGCCGTCGAGAAGGTCTGTGCGAACTTCGTCGGGATGGTCGTGTTCTTGGTGATCATCTTGGTCATCACGCCGCCCAGGGTTTCGATGCCCAGGGAGAGCGGCGTCACGTCCAGCAGCAGCACGTCTTTGCGGTCACCCGACAGCACCTGGCCCTGAATGGCGGCGCCTACGGCCACGGCTTCGTCAGGGTTCACGTCCTTGCGGGGGTCCTTGCCGAAGAATTCCTTGACCTTCTCCTGCACCTTGGGCATGCGGGTCATGCCACCCACCAGGATCACGTCATGGATGTCGGACACCGACACGCCCGCGTCCTTGATGGCCGTGCGGCAAGGCGCGATGGTGCGCTCGATCAGCTCTTCCACCAACTGCTCCAGCTTGGCGCGGGTCAGCTTGATATTCAGGTGCTTGGGGCCCGAGGCGTCAGCGGTGATGTAAGGCAGGTTGATGTCGGTCGATGCGGAGTTCGACAGCTCGATCTTGGCCTTTTCAGCGGCCTCCTTCAGGCGTTGCAGGGCCAGGACGTCCTTGGACAGGTCAACGCCTTGTTCTTTCTTGAACTCGCCAATGATGTAGTCAATGATGCGCTGGTCGAAGTCTTCGCCGCCCAGGAAGGTGTCGCCGTTGGTCGACAGCACTTCGAACTGCTTTTCGCCATCCACATCGGCGATTTCGATGATGGACACGTCGAACGTGCCGCCACCCAGGTCATACACAGCAATCTTGCGGTCGCCCTTTTCCTGCTTGTCCAGGCCGAAGGCCAGGGCCGCAGCCGTGGGTTCGTTGATGATGCGCTTGACATCCAGGCCCGCAATGCGGCCGGCGTCCTTGGTGGCCTGGCGCTGGGCGTCGTTGAAGTACGCCGGCACGGTGATCACGGCCTCGGTCACGGGCTCGCCCAGGTAGTCCTCGGCGGTCTTCTTCATCTTGCGCAGGATGTCGGCCGACACTTGCTGGGCCGACAGCTTCTTGCCGCGCACTTCCACCCAGGCGTCACCGTTGTCGGCGGCCACGATGGAGTAGGGCATCAGGTCGATGTCCTTCTGCACTTCCTTCTCGGTGAACTTGCGGCCGATCAGGCGCTTGATGGCGAACAGCGTGTTCTTGGGGTTGGTCACGGCCTGGCGCTTGGCCGAGGCGCCGACGAGGATCTCGCCGTCTTCCTGGTAAGCCACGATGGACGGCGTGGTGCGCGCACCCTCGCTGTTTTCGATCACGCGGGTCGTGTTGCCCTCCATGATGGAGACGCAGCTGTTGGTCGTGCCCAGGTCAATGCCGATGATTTTTCCCATGTTCTTCTCCGTGAGATTGGTGGATTCTGATGGTGGTAAGTTGTGGATAAGTTGGCCGGCTTCAAGCCCTGCCGTTCCTGATTTATTGGGGCGCGCTCACGGTAACCAGTGCTGGGCGCAGCACACGCTCGGAGATCAGGTAGCCCTTTTGCAGCACCGTGACCACGGTGTTGGGCTCCTGTGCCGAGGGCACCATGCTGATGGCCTGGTGCATATTGGGGTCGAACTTGTCGCCAGCGGCCGGGTGGATGGGCAGGACCTTGTTGCGTTCCAGTGCTGCCAGCAATTGGCGCAGCGTGGCATCGGAGCCTTCGCGCAGTTGCGCGGCGGTCGCCTGGGGCACGGCCAGTGCCGCTTCCAGGCTGTCACACACCGGCAGCAGGCTCTCGGCGAAACCCTCGATGCCGAACTTGCGCGCCTTGGCCACTTCGTCCTCGGCGCGGCGGCGTGCGTTTTCTGCCTCTGCCTTGGCGCGCAGGAACTGGTCGGCCAGGTCGGCGCTCTTGGCCTTGAGTTCGCTCAATTCCCGCTGCAGGCGCTCCATTTCGTCGGAGGCGTTGGCGGCCATGGCGGCTTCAATTTCTTCGGGGGCGAGGGTGCCGGTGTCGGGTGCGGAGGTAGTGTTCTCGGACATTTGGAAGGTCTTGCGACGAAGTAGGTAAACAAATGCCAGCACCAAGTGGGGGCATTGCCAAGGCTTTCAAGCGCCTAGGGGTACAGATTTTGTGTGGGAGCGACCCACGCGCATGCGAAAAGCCAGGAGTGTACAGAACCCGTACGCAAGGCTATAATGCTCGGCTTTGCCTTGCCACACTGCTTGATAGACGCAGCAGGTGGCTTTATCCGAACCCAAAAGGAGTTTGCATGCGTCATTACGAAATCGTTTTGTTGATCCACCCGGATCAGAGCGAGCAGGTCCCCGCCATGCTCGAGCGCTACAAGGGCATGATCACCGCTGGTGGTGGTCAGGTGCACCGCGTGGAAGACTGGGGTCGCCGCCAACTGGCCTACCTCATCAACAAGCTGGCCAAAGCCCACTACCTGTGCATCAACATCGAGGCCGACCAGGCTGTGATGGCCGAACTGGAGCATGCCTTCAAGTTCAACGATGCCGTGCTGCGTCACCTCACCGTGCAAAAGAAGAAGGCCGAGACCGGCCCTTCCTCGATGATGAAGACCGTCGAGCGCGAAGAAGCCCGCAAGGCCAACCAGGCCGAGTTTGCTGCAGGCGCCGAGCGCTGAGCCTCGCCAACCCAGGGGAGTGGAGAACCACGTACTGCTGACGGCGAGCATCGCAGAGGCTGCGGCCTTGCGGTTCACGCCAGCTGGCATCCCTGCGATCGAACTGCGCCTGGAGCACAGTTCCCAGCAGGTCGAAGCCGGTCAATTGCGCGATGTGAAGGCACTGGTCAAGGCACAAGCCTTTGGCCCCATGGCTGAAAGGCTGGCACGCCAGCCCATAGGAAGCCAGTGGCGCTTCAGTGGCTTTCTGGCCACGCCGCGCAACGGGAAGCACCCGGTACTCCATATCCAGGATATTCAACAAGATTAATTTTCGAGAGGTCCGAAATGGCCGCATTCAAGAAGTTCAACAAAGACAAGCGCCCCAAGCGCAACACCCAGTCGCTGCTGTTCAAGCGCAAGCGTTTCTGCCGCTTCACGGTCGCCGGTGTCGAAGAAATCGACTACAAGGATGTCGATACGCTGCGTGATTTCATTGCCGAAAACGGCAAGATCATTCCCGCTCGCCTGACCGGCACGCGCGCCATCTACCAGCGCCAGCTGAACACCGCCATCAAGCGCGCTCGCTTCCTGGCTCTGGTGCCCTACAGCGACCAGCACAAGATCTAAGAGGAGCACAACCCATGCAAATCATCCTGCTCGATAAGGTAGTGAACCTCGGCAACCTGGGCGAAATCGTCAAGGTCAAGGACGGCTATGCCCGCAACTTCCTGATCCCGTCTGGCCGCGCACGCCGCGCCACGGCGGCTGCCAAGGCCGAGTTCGAAGCCAAGCGCGCCGAACTGGAAAAGGCCGCCGCCGCCAAGCTGGCTGCAGCCCAGGCCGAAGGCGAGAAGCTCGCCGGCAGCACCGTCAAGCTGACGCAAAAGTCCGGTGTGGACGGTCGCCTGTTTGGTTCCGTGACCAACCACGACATTGCTGAAGAGCTGAACAAGCTGGGCTACAAGGTCGTCAAGTCGCAGATCCGTCTGCCCAACGGCCCCATCAAGACCGTCAGCGAAACGGCGGTCAGCGTGGCCCTGCACACCGATGTGGTGGTGGAAGTGAATGTATCGGTCTACGGCGAAACCGCCTGATCGCTGCTGCACCAGACCAGCCCCGCAAAAGCCGCCTTCGGGCGGTTTTTGCTTTTCCGACGCCCTGTTTCTGCACTGGCCATCCACGCTTTGTCCACAGCCTGCGCACAGGGTTGTGCGGTGACGGTACTGCGTGGCGGCGCTACGATCAATGGATTGTGTCCCGAGGAATCCCATGTTTGATGAACCGATAGTCGTGGACGATGGGTATGCCCCCGTCGACCGCCAGATCGCGCAATTGCGAGTGCCGCCGCACTCCATTGAGGCTGAATCCAGCGTGCTGGGTGGTCTGCTGCTGGACAACCATGCCTGGGACCGCGTGGGTGACCTGCTGGTGGAAAGCGACTTCTATCGCCACGAGCACCAGTTGATCTATACCGCCATCGCAGCCCTGGTCAATGCGAGCAAGCCTGCCGATGTGATCACGGTCTATGAGCGGCTCCAGAGCCTGGGTAAATCCGAGGAGATCGGCGGACTGGTGTACCTCAACGCGCTGGCGCAGTACGTACCCAGCGCCAGCAACATCCGCCGCTACGCCGAGATCGTGCGCGAGCGCGCCATCCTGCGCAAGCTGGTTACGGCCAGTGACGAGATCGCCACCAACGCCTTCAACCCCCAGGGCAAGCCGGTCGATCGCATCCTGGACGAGGCCGAGCAAAAGATCTTCAACATCGGCGAAGAAGGCTCACGCATGAAGCAGGGCTTCCAGGCCATGGACACCCTGGTGGTGGACCTGCTCGACCGTGTGCAGGAAATGGCTGACAACCCGAACGACATCACTGGCGTGCCAACGGGGTTTATCGACCTGGATCGCATGACTTCGGGCCTGCAGGCCGGCGACATGGTGGTGTTGGCAGCACGCCCCTCCATGGGCAAGACGGCGTTTGCGGTCAATATCGCCGAGCATGTGGCGCTCAACGAAGGCCTGCCCGTGGCCATTTTCTCGATGGAAATGGGCGCGGCGCAACTGGCGGTGCGTATCGTGGGCTCCATCGGCCGCATCAACCAGGGCAACCTGCGCACCGGCAAGCTCACCGACGACGAATGGCCGCGCCTGACCGAAGCCATCGAGCGCTTGCGCAACGTGTCGCTGCACATCGACGAAACGCCGGGCCTCACCCCTAGTGAGCTGCGTGCCAATGCGCGGCGCCTGGCGCGCAGCTGCGGCAAGCTCGGCTTGATCGTGGTGGACTACCTGCAGCTCATGAGCGGCTCCAGCGGCTCGCAAGGCGAGAACCGCGCCACCGAGCTGGGTGAAATCTCGCGCGGCCTCAAGATGCTGGCCAAGGAGCTGCAGTGCCCGGTGATTGCGCTCTCGCAGCTCAACCGCTCGGTGGAGCAGCGCACCGACAAGCGCCCCATGATGTCCGACCTGCGCGAATCCGGCGCCATCGAGCAGGATGCGGACATCATCATGTTCATCTACCGCGACGATTACTACAACAAGGACTCCAAGGAGCCGAACGTGGCCGAGGTCATCATCGGCAAGCAACGTAACGGTCCTACCGGCACCGTCAAGCTGTTCTTCCAGAAAAACCAGACGCGCTTCGAAAGCCTGGCGCTGGGGTCGGGCGACGATTTTTAGTAAAAATTGGCTTAAGCGCTTATAGGATAAACGTTATTAGCTATCATTAACGTAGCATTTTTTGTGTGGCAACGCATACGGTGCCAAAAAAAAGGGCTGCCAGCGCATTGCGCTGGCAGCCCTTGTGCATTGACGCCGCGGTTCAGAGCACTTCGCTGGCAAAGTCCGCCAGGCGTGAGCGCTCGCCGCGCGCCAGGGTGATGTGGCCGCTGTGCGGCCAGCCCTTGAAGCGATCCACGGCAAAGGTCAGGCCCGACGACCCTTCGGTGAGGTAGGGGGTGTCGATCTGCGCCAGATTGCCCATGCAGATGATCTTGGTGCCGGGGCCGGCGCGCGTGATGAGCGTCTTCATCTGCTTGGGCGTGAGGTTCTGCGCTTCGTCGATGATGACGTACTTGTTCATGAACGTGCGGCCGCGCATGAAGTTCATGCTCTTGATCTTGATGCGGCTGCGGATCAATTCGTTGGTGGCCGCGCGGCCCCATTCACCGGCGTTGCCACCATCGCCCTTGGCCAGGAATTCGAGGTTGTCGTCGAGTGCGCCCATCCAGGGGCCCATTTTTTCTTCCTCCGTGCCAGGCAGGAAGCCGATGTCCTCGCCCACGCTGACGGTGGCGCGGGTCATGATGATCTCGGTGTAGCGGCGGTCGTCCAACACCTGTGTCAGGCCTGCGGCCAGGGCCATCAGTGTCTTGCCGGTGCCCGCGGTGCCCGCCAGGGTGACGAAGTCCACGTCGGGGTCCATCAGCAGGTTGACGGCGAAATTCTGCTCGCGGTTGCGCGTAGTCACGCCCCACACCGCGTTTTTGGCGTGGCCGTAGTCCTTGAGGGTCTTGAGCACGGCGGTCTTGTCGCGGATTTCGCTCACGCGCGCGTACAAACTCGGTTCGCCCGGCGCCTCGAAGTACACAAACTGGTTGATCAGCAACTGCGGCACGATAGGCCCACTGATACGGTAGAACGTGTGCGCGCCGCTTTGCCAGCTCTCCACGGACTTGCCGTTGCGGCTCCAGAAGTCCTGGGGCAGTTGCAGGGCGCCGGAGTAGAGCAGGTCGCCGTCCTCCAGTGCCTTGTCGTTCTGGTAGTCCTCGGCAGGAAGGCCCAGGGCTCGCGCCTTGACGCGCATGTTGATGTCCTTGGACACCAGCACCACTTCACGCGGCGCATTCTGGCGTCGCAGGGCTTCCACTACACCCAGGATCTGGTTGTCGGCCTTGCCCTGGGGCAGGCTGGTGGGGAGCTGGAAATCCAGGGTCGAAGTCTGGAAGAACAGGCTTCCTCCCGCGCCGCGCTGGCCTGTGGAGTCGAGCTTGAGGCCCTTGCCCATGTCGGCACCTTGAGCGGCGGCCAGGGCGTCCAGCGCCCGGCTGACCTGGCGGCCGTTGCGGGCTACCTCGGTCATGCCCTTCTTGTGGGCGTCCAGTTCCTCCAGCACGATCATGGGCAGGTAGATGTCGTGCTCTTCGAATCGGAACAGGCTGCTGGGGTCGTGCAGGAGCACGTTGGTGTCCAGCACGAACAGCTTGGTGGGACCGGTGCTGCGCACCTTGCGAGCGCGCCTGGGGGTTTCGGCGCTCACAGCGGGAGCCGTCTCTGGGCTGGGTGCCACTTCTGGGGCCGGGGCGGAGGACAGCAAGGCTGCCTTGGCGGGCATCTTGGTGCTGCGGGACGCGGGGGCTTTGGGGGCAGCGGGCGCAGGCTCTACCACGGGGGCGTCCGCAGTGGCCGCAGCCGTGACTGCCACGGGGTGGGCTTCACCACGGGTGCTGCGCTGGCGTTTGGTGGTGGGCGTGGCCCCTTCGGGCGGGGCCATAAAGGCTTCGGGGTCGAGTCGGGCGGCACGCCGGGTCGGTGCGGGAGGCAGGGGCATGGTGCGGAAAAAGCGGTCGGAAGGGTTCAGAAAGCAAAAAGCCGCCGGGAGGCCCAGGCGGCTTGTCGGTATAGGAGAGGCGTTGCGCAGTACAGCGGCATCGGCCCATTATGCACGCCCTGGATGACAGGGCCATCCAGGCGTTGCAGGCGCGCCTCAGGCGGCTTTCTTGAGGGTCTTGAGCGCCTTGACGGCCTTGAGCACTTCTTCCACATGGCCCGGCACTTTCAGTCCGCGCCACTCCTGCAGCAGCACGCCGTCGGGGCCGATGAGGAAGGTGCTGCGCTCGATGCCCTTGACCTTCTTGCCGTACATGATCTTGTTCTTGACCACGCCGAACATGTGGCACATTTTCTCTTCCGTGTCGGCGATCAGGTCGAAGGGCAGTTCGAGCTTTTCCTTGAACTCGTCGTGCGACTTCATGTTGTCGCGCGAGACGCCGAACACGGCGGCACCCGCCTTGACGAAGTCCTTGTACTTGTCGCGGAACTGCATCGCCTCGGTGGTGCAGCCGGGGGTGTTGTCCTTGGGGTAAAAGTAGAGGACGAGAATCTGGCCGTTGTGGGACGTATTGGAAACCTTGACCCCGCTGGTCGCATTGGCTTCAAATTCAGGGAGGGGTTTGTTGACAACGATCGCCATATGTCTTCGTTCTCTCTGGGTGAGGTCGTTGAATCACCGGTGGGTGTGAGGCTGGTTCTTCTTGTGGGTCGCCACCGGCAGCAACCCGCTATTTTACCCTGAATCGCAGGCTTGGCGTCAGTTGCCTGGGGTTTGTACGAGCAAGGCGGCCACCACATGGCGCCCTTCGCCAGCCAGGATGTTGTAGGTGCGGCAGGCGGCGGCCGTGTCCATGGTCTCCACACCGATATGGCGCTGCATCAGCGGCGCGAGCCAAGCGGGGGGCACAAAACGCAGGCGGTCGCCACTGCCCAGCAGCAGCACTTCGGCGTCGAGCAGGGCCAGTTGGGCGAAGTGATCGGCGCTCAGGTCCTCGAACCGCGTGCAGTCCCAGGCCTGGCGCAGCCCGCGCGATCCGATCACCAGGCTGGAATGCACCTTTTCAGCGCCCACGCTGATCCATCCCGGGCCATATCCGGTGATGCTGTGGGCGTCGAAACGATCGGGCTGGAATTTCATGGGGCGGTGCGGGCAGCACCTGCAACGGAGCGGGTGCGTGGGGCGGTGGGAACTGTGGTCAAATTATAGGTTTCGCCACATGCCCCTGGCCCGTGGCGGGCCTATGCCACCCGAGCTCAAGCGCATGAAAACCGTACTCAAGTCCACCAAACTCAACAACGTTCTCTACGATGTGCGCGGCCCCATCGTGGACGCGGCCCGGCAGATGGAGGACGAGGGGCAGAAGATCATCAAGCTGAACATCGGCAACATGGCGCCGTTCGGCTTCGATCCGCCCGAGGAGGTGGTGCAGGACATGGCGCGCAACCTGCCCGACTCGGCAGGCTACTCCGACAGCAAGGGTATCTTCGCGGCGCGCAAGGCCGTCATGCACTACACCCAGCAGCAAGGCATCGCGGGCGTCACGCTGGACGACATCTACCTGGGCAACGGTGCGAGCGAACTCATCGTCATGGCAACCCAGGCGCTGCTCAACGACGGCGACGAGCTGCTGTTGCCCGCGCCCGACTATCCGCTGTGGACGGCGGCCACCAGCCTGGCGGGCGGCGTGCCGGTGCACTATGTGTGCGACGAGTCCAACGGCTGGATGCCCAGTCTGGAAGACATGCGTTCCAAGATCACGCCGCGCACGCGCGGCATCGTCGTCATCAACCCCAACAACCCCACGGGCGCACTGTATTCCGACGCGCTTTTGCGCGGCATCGTGCAGCTGGCGCGCGAGAACGACCTGGTGCTGCTGGTGGACGAGGTGTACGACAAGGTGCTGTACGAGGGCGTAAAGCACACGGCCATGGCCAGCCTGTCCACCGATGTGCTTACGCTCACCTTCAACTCGCTCTCCAAGGCCTACCGTTCCTGCGGCTTCCGCGCGGGCTGGATGGTGGTCTCGGGCGACAAGCGGGCCGCGCGCGACTACATCGAGGGGCTGAACATGCTGGCCAACCTCAAGCTCGGCTCCAACGTGCCGGGCCAGTGGGCCATCCAGACGGCGCTGGGTGGCTACCAGAGCATCAACGACCTCATCAAGGAAGGCGGCCGCCTGCGCCGCCAGCGCGATCTGGCCTACGAACTCATCACGGCCATCCCCGGTGTCACCTGCGTCAAGCCCCAGGCCGCGCTGTACATGTTCCCGCGCCTGGATCCCGAGATGTACCCCATCGAGGACGACCGCCAGTTCTTCATGGAGGTGCTGCGCGCCACGCGCGTGATGCTGGTGCAGGGCTCGGGCTTCAACTACCCCGACAACCAGCATTTCCGCATCGTCTTTCTGCCGCACGAGGACGACTTGCGCGAGGCCATTGGGCGACTGGCGGCCTTCCTGGCCCAGTACCGGCAACGCCACGCAAAGGCTTGAAGCTATTGTTTTTATAGCATCTCGCGCTTGATGGACGGGCGCTGGAAGCATTTTTTACTGAGAGTTCTCTGATGAAACCCATCCAAGTAGGCCTTCTGGGCATCGGCACCGTGGGCAGCGGCGTGTTCAACGTGCTGCGCCGCAACCAGGAAGAAATCCGCCGCCGCGCGGGCCGTGGCATCGAGATTGCCATGGTGGCCGACCTGGACGTGGAGCGCGCCCGTTCGGTTGTGGGCGAGGGCGTGCAGGTCGTCAACGACGCCCGCGCCGTCATCGCCAACCCGGACATCGACATCGTGATCGAGCTGATCGGCGGCTACGGCATCGCCAAGGCGCTGGTGCTCGAAGCCATTGCGGCGGGCAAGCATGTGGTCACTGCCAACAAGGCGCTGCTGGCCGTGCATGGCACCGAGATTTTCTCGGCTGCGTCCGCCAAGGGCGTCATGGTGGCGTTTGAAGCCGCCGTGGCCGGTGGCATCCCCATCATCAAGGCGCTGCGCGAGGGCCTCACGGCCAACCGCATCCAGTGGATCGCCGGCATCATCAACGGCACCACCAACTTCATCCTGTCCGAAATGCGCGACAAGGGGCTGGACTTCGACGTCGTGCTCAAGGAAGCGCAGCGCCTGGGCTATGCCGAGGCCGACCCCACCTTCGACATCGAGGGCGTGGATGCCGCGCACAAGGCCACCATCATGTCGGCCATCGCCTTCGGCATCCCGGTGCAGTTCGACAAGGCCTATGTGGAAGGCATTACCAAGCTGGGCGCGGCCGACATCAAGTACGCCGAGCAGTTGGGCTACCGCATCAAGCTGCTGGGCATCACCAAGCGGGCCGAAAGATTTGATGCCAACGGCAAAGCCGTTGGGGGCGTGGAGCTGCGCGTGCACCCGAGCCTGGTGCCCGCCAAGCGCCTGATCGCCAACGTCGAAGGCGCCATGAACGCCGTGGTGGTGCAGGGTGATGCCGTGGGCACCACGCTGTACTACGGAAAGGGGGCGGGCTCCGAGCCCACGGCCAGCGCCGTGATTGCCGACCTGGTGGACATCGCACGCCTGCACACGGCCGACCCCGAGCACCGTGTGCCGCACCTGGCCTTCCAGCCGCACACGCTGACCGACGCCATGGATGCGCTGCCCGTGTTGCCCATGAGCGAAGTGGTCACCAGCTACTACCTGCGCCTGCGCGTGGCCGACCAGGCTGGCGTGCTGGCCAAGGTCACCGGCATCCTGGCTGGCGCCGGCATCAGCATCGACGCCGTGCTGCAGCGCGAGGCCGACGAAGTGGGCGGCGAGGGCTCCACCCAGACCGACCTCATCATCCTCACGCACGATACGCGCGAAGGCACCATGAACGACGCCATCGCCCAGATGCAGGCGCTCCCCACGGTGCTGGCGCCCATCACCCGCATCCGCAAGGAAGAGCTGAACTAGGACGAGACCGCCATGCTGTACCTCTCCACGCGCGGCCACCCGGACCGCAAGCATTTCTGCGACATCCTGCTCGAAGGCCTGGCGCCCGACGGCGGGCTGTACCTGCCCGAGCACTACCCGCAGATCGACGATGCCCAGCTGACCCAGTTGCGCAAGGCCTACCACGAGCAGGGCTACGCCGAGCTGGCGTTCCAGATCCTCTCGCTCTACATCGACGACATTCCGGCGGCCGACCTGCATGCCCTGTGCGCCAAGACCTACACCGCCGAGGTGTTCGGCACCGGCGAGATCGTGCCGCTGCGCCACCTGGAAGACGGCCTGTGGCTCGAAGCCCTGTCCAACGGCCCCACGTTGGCCTTCAAGGACATGGCCATGCAGCTGCTGGGCAACCTGTTCGAATACGAACTGGGGCGCCGGGGCGAGCAGCTCAACATCCTGGGCGCGACGTCCGGCGACACCGGCAGCGCCGCCGAATACGCCATGAAGGGCAAGCAGGGCGTGCGCGTCTTCATGACCAGCCCGCACGGCCGCATGAGCCCGTTCCAGCAGGCGCAGATGTTCAGTCTGCAGGACGAGAACATCCACAACATCGCCATTGAGGGCGTGTTCGACGACTGCCAGGACATCGTCAAGGCCGTCAGCAACGACCTCGAGTTCAAGCGCAAGTACAAGATTGGCACCGTCAACTCCATCAACTGGGCGCGCCTGCTGGCGCAGGTGGTGTACTACTTCGCCGGCTACGTGCAGGCCACGGAAACGAACGACCAGAAGGTCAGCTTCACCGTGCCCAGCGGCAACTTCGGCAACGTGTGTGCGGGCCATGTGGCGCGCATGATGGGCCTGCCGATCGCCCAGCTGGTGGTGGCCACCAACGAGAACGACGTGCTCGACGAATTCTTCCGCACCGGCGTGTACCGCGTGCGCAGCAGCGCCGACACGCACGAAACCTCCAGCCCGTCCATGGACATCAGCAAGGCCAGCAACTTCGAACGCTTCGTGTTCGACCTGCTGGGCCGCGACGCGGCCAAGACCAAGGCGCTGTTCGGCGATGCGCTCTCCACGCAAGGCCAGTTCGACCTGAGCCAGGACCCGCGCTTTGCCGATGCCGCCGCCAAGTACGGCTTCGCCAGCGGCAAGAGCACGCATGCTGACCGCTTGGCCACCATCCGTGACAACTACCAGCGCCACGGCATCACCATCGACACCCACACCGCCGACGGCGTGAAGGTGGCGCGCGAGCACCGCGGCGATGGCAGTGTGCCCATGATCGTGCTGGAGACGGCCCTGCCCATCAAGTTCGCTGAGACGATCCAGGAAGCCCTGGGCCATGCGCCCGAGCGCCCGGCCAAGTTCGACGGCATTGAAGACCTGCCCAAGCGCGTGCAGGTGATGCCTGCCGACGTGCAGCAGGTCAAGGCCTATATCGAACGGCATTGTCAATAAGAATTGGTTCTGGCGCCCGTCCAGAAAGCGCAAGTAGCTATTGAAATAATAGCAATTGAAGGACTGACGGATGAAGGTTGCATGCTTTGCCGGGTTTTCCAACTCCGGCAAGACGACGCTGATCGAGCAGGTCATCCCCCTGCTGCGCCAGCAGGGCTTGCGGGTGTCGGTGGTCAAGCACGCCCACCACCGTTTCGACATCGACCACCCCGGCAAGGACTCGCACCGCCACCGCGAGGCCGGCGCCTTCGAGGTGGTGATCGCCTCCGACCGGCGCCTTGCCCTGGTGCGTGAATTCGAGCAGCCCGCGCAGCTCACCGTGCACCAGATGCTGGCCGAACTGTACGAGGGTGTGGACTGGGTGCTGGTGGAAGGCTTCAAGGAAAGCGACCTGCTCAAGATCGAGGTCTGGCGCGCCCCGGCGCCGGGCCAGGAAGCACGCCCGGTACGCTACCCCGAGGACGATTTCGTCGCCGCCGTGGCCACCGACACGCCCGACCGCCTGCCCGTGCCCACGCAGTTGCCGGTGCTGGATCTGAACCAGCCCGCCCAGGTGGCGCAGTGGCTGCTGGCGCAGGGCGAGCGCTTTGAATACCACTGGGACCAGCACGGAGGCCTGCTGTGAGCCCGCGCGCGCCCCTCATGCCGTTGGACGAGGCCCTGGCCGCGCTCCTGGCGCGTGCCCAGCCGCTGCCAGGCACCGAATCCGTGCCCACGCTGCAGGCCGATGGCCGCGTGTTGGCGCAGGACTTGGTCTCGGCCCTGCAGGTGCCTGCCTTCGACAACAGTGCCATGGACGGCTACGCACTGCGCTGTGCCGATGTGGCTGCCCCTGGCATCGCGTTGCCCGTGTCGCAGCGCATTGCGGCGGGCAGTGTCGGCGCTCCGTTGCAGGGCGGCACCGCTGCGCGTATCTTCACTGGCGCGCCCGTGCCGCCCGGCGCCGACGCCGTGGTCATGCAGGAGGACTGCGTGGCGCAGGACGACGGCACGGTGCGCGTGCAAACCCAGCCGCACAGCGGCCAGAACATCCGCCGCGCGGGCGAAGACATCGCCCTGGGCAGCACCGTGCTGCACGCGGGCACACGCCTGGCGCCTGCGGCCCTGGGCCTGGCGGCCAGCATCGGGCTGGAGCACTTGCCCGTGGCGCGCAGGCCGCGCGTTGCGCTGCTGTCCACGGGCGACGAGCTCGTCATGCCGGGCCAGGTACCGCCGGAGCAGTTGCCGCCGGGCGCCATCTTCAACAGCAACCGCTTCTTTCTGCGCGCACTGGTGCAGCGCCTGGGCTGCGAGTTGACCGACCTGGGCAAGGTGCCCGACCAGCGCGAAGCCACCCTGGCTGCGCTGCGCGAAGCCGCTGCCGGGCACGACGTGGTGCTCACCAGCGGCGGCGTGTCGGTGGGTGAGGAAGACCACATCAAGCCCGCCGTGCAGGCGCTGGGCAGCCTGGACCTGTGGCAAATCGCCATCAAGCCCGGCAAGCCGTTTGCCTGCGGCCGCGTGGGGCAGGCGCATTTTCTGGGGCTGCCCGGTAACCCGGTGGCCAGTTTCGTCACCTTTGCCGTGCTGGTGCGCCCCTTCCTGCTGCGCCTGCAGGGGGTGCGCGATGTGACGATGCCGTCCATCGCGGCCCGTGCCGATTTCGCCTGGCCCAAGGCCGACAAGCGCCGCGAATTCCTGCGCGTGCGCCGCAATGCCGCAGGTGGGCTGGACCTGTACCCGCACCAGGGCTCGGGCGTGCTCACTTCCACCGTCTGGGGTGACGGGGTGGTGGACAACCCCCCAGGCCAGGCCATCGCGCCCGGTGACACGGTGCGCTATCTGCCATTCTCGGAGCTGGCCGCATGAAGATCACGGTGCGTTATTTCGCTTCCATCCGCGAGGCAGTGGGGCAGGGCAGCGAGGTGCTGGACACCAGCGCCACGACCCTGGGCGCGCTGCGAGATGAACTCCTGGCCCGCGGCGGCTCCTACGCCAGCGTCCTGGCCCGTGGCAGGGCCGTGCGCATGGCGCTGGACCAGGTGCTCAGCGACGAGGCCGCTGCGCTGCGCGACGGGGCCGAGGTGGCGTTTTTCCCACCCGTCACGGGCGGGTAGGGCCTGTTCACGCTCTTTTTGCCAGGGAAGTGAAGCGGCCCCTTGCTGGTGGGTGGTCGCCACGGCCAGCAAGGCGTTCCTCAGCGCCCCTCCCGAATGCGCTGCTCCGACAGCTCGTGCAGGTACACCTCCAGGTTGGTGTAGCCAGGCACGCCGATCATCGGCATGGACAGCTCCTGCCCGTTGTGGTCCTGCGCACCAGGGTTGAGCCCGTGGGCCTGTTCCCAGGCATCGGGCATGCCGTCGCCATCGCTGTCCTGCGGGGGCAAGGGGGCGGCGCTGAAGGGCAGTGCGCTGCCGTCGCCCGCCGGGTTGATGTGGCGTGGCTGCAGGGCAATCTGGCCACGCTCCACGGCATCCATCAGGCGCCGGTCCATGGGGTCGCGCGGGAAGGCGCCTGCCCGCAGCATGGCACGCGGTGCCAGGTCACCGGCCTGGTCGTAGCCGATGAAGGGAAAGTCGTGGCGCTCCGGTGTGCCGAAGAAGGGCATGGCCGGGTTGGCGGCGTGCTCCGGGTAGTCGTTGCAGCAGTACATCAGCGCGTAGTCGCTGCGGTCCGGGTAGAGGTTGAGCCTGTTGCCAGACAGCCAGGTGCGGGTCAGCGGTGCGGCGCCCAGGGGGGTGGCCACGTGCACCATGCCGAAGCGGAAAGGCTCGGGCTGGCCAGCGCTGCGTGCCACCGCCTGGTTGCCGGCCAGGTTCATGCGGTAGTAAATGGGCGAGCCGGCATCGGACGCCGACACCGTGGTGTTGTTCACATCGATGAAGTAGCCCATGTCCCAGTACAGGTTGTTGGACAGCTCGATGTCCATCACCGATCCTGCGGCCGCTGCGCTCTCGCGCGAGAGCTCGGGGTAGCGGCCGAGGATGCGGTTGAACACGTTGTGGTGCAGCGCCAGCCGTGTAAGCTCGTAGCCCTGCGCCGGGTTGCTGTAGTTGACCAGCACCCCTCCGCGGTCGGCATGGTCACCCACGGTTTCGGCAATCAGCGTGTTCTGCACGGTGATGTCCTGCGCGTAGGAAATTTCCACCGCCTCGTCGGTAGCGCCGCCGATGGAGACATGGTCCACGATGGCGCGGCGCGTGTAGCGCAGGCGCAGGCCGTCGTCATGCTGCCCGTCGGGCCGGATGCGCACATGGCGCAGGATCCAGTTGTCGGCCTTGCGGCTGCCTGCGGGGCAGGCGGCGTCCTGGTCGCAGTAGGGTTCTTCGGTGGTGTGAAGCTGGCGTATGGTGATGCCACCGGGCGAGGTGTGCCCGGCAATGGTCACGTCGCCACGCGTCAGGTGCACAGGGGCGTCGATCAGGCCGCTCACGGCAAAAACGATGGTGCGGGGGCCGGTTTCGTTCAGGGCAGCCTGCAACGAGCCGGGGCCGTTGGCGTTGAGGTTGGTGACGGTGATGACCCGTCCCCCACGCCCTCCCGTGGCCTGGGCGCCAAAGCCGGCCGCGCCCGGAAAGGCCTGTGCCGTGCCTGCCGCCACAGCGCCTACCCGCACCACTTCCAGTTGCGCGCGCTCCACGCGCACCCCCTGAAAGGCCCGTCCCTCGAACACCAGGGTCGGCAGATGCAGGGCGCCGCTGGCGCCGTCGTAGCTGAAGGTGGTGGCGCGCGGGTCGTTCAGCGACACTGGGGACGGGCCTGTGAGGCGCAGCACCACGTCACGGTAGCGGGTGGGGTCGCCCGTGATGCCGATCTCGGTGATGTGGATTTCCCCCGTGGCGCTGTGGAAGCTGGAGGACGCGGCCTGCGCCGCAAGACAGGCGCACAGCGCCGTGGACAAGGTGAGCAAGCGCAGCATCGTGGAGCCCTCCATGTGTGGGAGGAGCCCATGTTATGCCTATGCCTCGTTTGGGGGAAGAGGGGGCAACTCCGGACAGCGCCACTGCAGCAGCTCGGCCAGGCGCTGCACCACCCAGCTGGCCTCTGCCGGGCTGGTGCCCGCGCCGGGGCTGCTGAGCCCGGCGTGGATGCGCAGCAGGATTTCGGCTTCGGAGGGGGCTTGCACGTGGTACAGCGTTTGCGCCTGCTCCACCAGATGGCAGGCCAGGTCTTCGCACAGCTCGTAGCGTTCGCGCAGCTGCTGCACCGGGGTGCGCAGACGGCCCCGTGCATCGGTGCAGAGGGCCACGAAGGAGTCGGGGATGAGAATCTGGTTGTCGTCGTGCATGCGTTCAGTCGGGTGTGAACTGCTGCTGGAAGCGCGCAATGTCCTGCTCCAGTTCGAAGGTGACAAGCTGTCCCATTTTTCGGTCGGCAAGGCGGTGGGCGGCAAACAGGCTCCAATGGGCGTTACAGTGCGGGTACATCGTATCGAGAATCGATCGCTGAACCTGAAGACACCGGAAAGGGCGCCATGGCGCGAGCGAAAAATGAATGGGCTGCCAAGGTCTTTGCGCTGATCCGCGCAGGCAACCTGGAGATGGCCAGGGCGCAGATCAAGGTAGCGCCCACCGTTGCCGACATCGTTCGGCTGCAGGCGCTGCTGGCTGAACTTTCGCCCACCCCTGCGCTGCGGCTGCTGGCCGCGTTCGTCGAGGAAGAGCGCGCCCTGCTGGCCGCGCCGCGCCTGCATCGCTCGCCATAGTTTTCCCGTACTGTACTGGCCATGAACCCACCGCGTGTCTCGATCCAGACCCATGATTTTGACGTCTCTGCCGAACTGGCCGCCCTGCGTGCGCAGGACAAGCGCGTGGGCGCTGTGTGCTGCTTTGTGGGCACGGTGCGCGACCGCAATGGGGCCGAGGGCGACGCCGTGGCCTCCATGGAACTGGAGCACTACCCTGGCATGACCGAAAAATCCATCGAGGCCATGATCGACGCCGCCATGGCGCGCTTCGACATCTTTGGCGCGCGCGTCATCCACCGCGTGGGCCTGCTCGCGCCGCTCGACCAGATCGTGCTCGTGGCCGTGACCTCGGCGCATCGGGGCGCGAGTTTTGAGGCCTGCGAGTTCCTGATGGACTACCTCAAGACCCAGG
Organism: Simplicispira sedimenti; assembly: GCF_022760965.1. NCBI lineage: Bacteria > Pseudomonadati > Pseudomonadota > Betaproteobacteria > Burkholderiales > Comamonadaceae > Simplicispira > Simplicispira sedimenti. The sequence continues at coordinate 162,999 of NZ_JAKVIJ010000007.1, read as the reverse complement.
CGCCGTTCTGGAAGAAGGAACAAACCCCGCAAGGTGCGCGCTGGGTCGATGCCCGCGTGAGCGACGATGCGGCGCTGGCGCGCTGGGGCATCGTGGCGCCCAACGCCTGAGGGCGCCGAGGGGGTCAGCCGCCGCCCGACGAGGGCTGCAGGCGCACCGACACATGGCTGCTCTGGATGGTGTGTACCTGGCCCGCGTGTTCCACGCGCAGCGCGCCACGGGCATCGATTCCCCGGCCCACGCCATGGTGCAGGTCCCCCGCACCGGTGAGGGTCAGTGCCTGGCCCGCCAGTGCATCCCGCCGGGCAAAGTCAGGCACGAAGGGCGCCAGGCCTTTTTCCTCGAATGTGATCAAACCCGTGCGCAGATGGTCGATCAGCCGCGCCGCCAGCGCATTGCGCTCCGGCGGCCTACCGCCGCACAGCGAGGCCAGGTCCGTGACGGGCTGACCCAGCCTGGCATGCCATTCCGGTGGCAGCCGCAGGTTCACGCCCACGCCCACGCGCGCGGTGCAGGGGCCGTCGTATTCGCCCTGCACCTCGATCAGGACGCCAGCCAGCTTGGCGCCGTGCGCCAGCACGTCATTGGGCCATTTGAGTTGCAGGTCCGGCACACCGGCTTCGGTCAGGGCCTGGGCCACGCACACCCCGGCGGCAATGGACAGGCCCGCCAGGCTGGCGGGCCCGCCCGCGAAGTGCTTCAGACACGACAGGTACAGACCCTGGCAAGGGGGGGACGCCCACCCATGCCCACGCCGACCACGCCCTTGCGTCTGTGTTTCGGCCAGCACCACGGACAGATCAGGGGCGTCGCCCGGCAGGCGCGCCAGCGCATCCTGCGTGGAATCGAGCGCCCAATGCACTTGCACGGGGGCGGCTGGGTTGGGCAGGGCCTGCTGGATGCGCTCGGCGTCCAGCAGCTCCATGGGCCAGGGCAGACAGTAGCCCACCTTGGTGCGTGCCTCGATGGGCAGCCCAGCGGCGCGCAGCGCCTCGATCTGCTTCCAGACGGCGGCGCGTGTGACACCCAGTTGCGCAGCCAGCTCCGCACCCGACACCGGCCCGCCATGGGCCAGTTGCTGCAGCACTTCGCGGGGATCCAAGGTGGCTTTCATGCCGGGGAGTGTGCCGCAGTTTGTCGTGACCAGACTTGATGCCCTGAGCCTGATTTGTGTAAACGTAATTATAAATTTTGGTTGACAATTGGCGCTTCGGTGCAGATACTTGCCTGCGTTTTGCGGCGGGGGAGCAAGCCTTCGTCATTGTTTTGTTCATCAGGATTGGTTCATGACTCAAGATGTTTCTGCTTCCCCGGTCGTCGGTGTGCAAGGCCCGGCGCGGTGGTTGCGCCAGGCGGGCTTGGTGTTGGCGGGCACGGTGGTGCTCACCCTGTCGTCGTATGTGAGCATTCCGCTGTCGCCCGTGCCGGTGTCCATGCAGACCTTTGCCGTGCTCATGGTGGGCGCGCTCTACGGCTGGCGCCTGGGTGGGTTGACCGTGCTGGCCTGGCTGCTCGAAGCGGCGCTGGGCATGCCGGTGCTGGCTGGCGGCAAGGGCGGCCTCGCACCCTTCTTCGGGCCCACGGGCGGGTACCTGTTTGCCTTCCCGGTCGGTGCGGTGCTGATGGGTTGGCTGGCCGCACGCGGTTGGGATGGCGCCCGCCCACTGCGTGCCTTTGGGGCCATGTTTTTGTGCACCACGCTGATCCTGGCGCTGGGTGGGCTCTGGTTGGGGGCCATGGTGGGCGCGGCCAAGGGCTGGCAGTTGGGTGTGCAGCCCTTTTTGGTCGGTGATGTGGTCAAGTCGGCCCTGGGCGCGGCATCGCTGGCCCTGTGGCACAGCGCGCGCAGCCACTGGAAGCGCTGATGGCCGTGCCAATGCGTGCACACCATCTGCTGTGCATGCTGAGCTATTCGGGTGAAGGCTACAGCCCGGCCTTCGTCCACGGGTTCAATGGCATCGTGCAGCGGCTGGGGGCTGGAGAACCCATGGAGCTGGTCACGGGCCCGGACGCCATTTGCGCTCCCCTGTGCAGCGATGCCTGTGCGCATTGCCACAACACGAGCGTCACGCAGCGCGATCGACTGGCGGCCGATGCGCTGGCCCCCTGGTTGGGCCAGGCGCTTGTGCCTGGAGCGCGCGTTGCGCTCAGCGCGTTGCGCCTGGCGCAATTGCGTGCTGCCTTTGCCCAGGGGGACATCCGCAGCGCGTGCACGGGCTGCCCCTGGGAGCACTTGTGCACGGACATTGCGCAGGACGGTTTTGCGGGCACGCTACTGCACATGGAGCTGGACGCTGCGCCCATGGACTGACGGCAACTATCCGGCATGATGGTTGGCTGAAATGGATACCGTCATCACCCCCGACATCGAATCGATCGAGCGCGCTACTGTGGCCGCCGTGGCGCCCGAGCGCCTGGATGAGCAGCCGGGTTGGCTGCTGCCCATGGACAGCGGCACCGTGGGTCGTGCACGCAGCGCCGTGCCCCTGCACCATGCGGCGCAGCCGCTGGAGCGGCTCGATGCCATCGTGCAGGCCTATCGTGCGGTCGGCTTTGTACCCGCCTTGCGCTTGCCCGATGTGCCGGCGTATGCGACCTGGCACCAAGCCTTGCAGGCCCAGGGCTGGCAGCGCTGCCAGCCCACCTGGACCCAGGTGGGCACGGTGCAGGCCTTGCTCGATCTCCCCGCCGCCGGCCCCGCCACGCGCTTGGATGCCCAGCCCGACGCCGCCTGGATGGCCATGTACCTGGGCGCAGGCCTGGACCCGGTGGACGGTGCCAGCCGCGCCCGCGCACTGGCCCGTGCCCAGGGGCTGTGCTATGCCAGCGTGCAAAGGGCGGGCGAGACCGTGGCCTGCGGCGCGGCGAGCTACAGCCAGGGCTGGCTGGGTGTGCATGGCATGCGCACGGCGGCGGCGCAGCGCGGCCAGGGCCTGGCGGCATGTGTGCTGCGCGCCATGGCGCAAGAGGCGCGCCAGCGCGGCATCGAGCGCGTGTTCCTGCAGGTGGACCAGCACAACGCCCCCGCACTGGCGTTGTACCGGCGCGCGGGGCTGGCGCTGGCCTGGGGCTATGCCTACTGGCGCCCTTGAGGCGTTGCTGGCTGGCTGCCTGCCTGCGGTGGGTGGCTGGACTGGGCACTGCGGATGCGCGCCACGTTCCGGTTCATCCAGCGGCGTACCACGGTCTGGAACAGCCAGCGCTTGAGGCCGTCCAGGTTCGCGCCATGGCGCGCGTAAAAGCGGTCCGGGTCGTCGAACACCCCCAAGTCCTGGTTGATGCCGTCTTTCTGGATGTGGGTGTTGCCGCCATTCCATTCGACGGGAGGGGCGTGCAGGTCGGGCGTGGCAACTCCATAGCCGCAAAAAGGCCCCTGGTGCTTGGCAAAGCGTTGTTGCAGAGCGCGCAGGTAGTCGGCATCCAGGATGAAGCCTTCCAGTTCCAGCCACTGGCCGTCCAGTTCCACCTCGACCCAGCTGTGCACGATGTTGCGTGGCGCCAGGGCGTAGGCCAGGCCGGTGATGGCGCCTTTCTGCAGTGCCTTGTCGATGGTGAAGCCGTGCAGGCGGCAGGGGATGCCACAGGCCCGCAGCAAGGCCATCAGCAGGCTGCCCTTGGTATTGCACTGGCCCAGCCCATCGTCCAGCACGCGCGAGGCGGGCAGGTCGTCGGCCAGGTTGTAGCCAAAGGCGATGTCGTTGCGTACAAAGTCATAGATGGCGGCGATGCGCTCGCGCGTTGGCAGGCGCCGCCAGCCGCGTGACTGGATCAGGGCCTCGATCCGGGGATGGGTGTAGTCCAGAATGGCTGTGGGGCGCAGCAGGGCACGGTGCTCGGTGGGGGACATGGGTTCTCCTGGTGAAATAGGCTCCATTGCAAACCTTCGAGAAACTTCAAAGTCAAGGGGCGCGGCGCGGATGTTGTGGCGGTGCGCCGTTGAAAAACTGAAAGCGGGCCTTAGTTGGGATGCAATAGGAGAAACATTCGCCATGCGTATCGACAAATTCACCACCAAGTTCCAGGAAGCTCTGGCCGACGCCCAGTCGCTCGCGCTGGGGCAGGACCATGCTTACATCGAGCCTCCGCACCTGCTGGCCGCCATGCTGCGCCAGCAGGACGGTCCGCGCGCGCTGCTCGAGCGTGCCGGTGCCAACACCGGCGGCCTGCTCGCTGCTGCCGAGGCCGGCATGAAGAAGCTGCCGCAGGTGCAGGGCCAGGAGCAGGTCACCGTCGGGCGCGACCTGGTGGGCTTGCTGCAAGGTGCCGAGAAAGAGGCCATCAAGCGTGGCGACCAGTTTGTGGCCAGCGAGTTGCTGCTGCTGGCGCTGTGCGACGCCAAGACCGACTTTGCCAACGCCGTGCGCTCCGCCGGCCTGACGCGCAAGAGCCTGGAGGCGGCCATCGAAGCCGTGCGCGGCGGCCAGAAGGTGGACAACCCCGAGGCCGAGGGCCAGCGCGAGGCGCTCAAGAAATACACGCTGGACCTGACCGAGCGCGCACGCCAGGGCAAGCTCGACCCGGTGATCGGCCGCGACGACGAGATCCGCCGCGCCATCCAGGTGCTGCAGCGCCGCAGCAAGAACAACCCCGTGCTGATCGGCGAACCCGGCGTAGGCAAGACGGCCATTGTGGAAGGCCTGGCGCAGCGCATCGTCAACGGCGAAGTGCCCGAGACCCTGCGCGACAAGAAGGTGCTGGTGCTGGACATGGCAGGCCTGCTGGCCGGTGCCAAGTTCCGGGGCGAATTTGAAGAGCGCCTCAAGGCCGTGCTCAAGGAGGTGGCGCAGGACGAAGGCCGCATCATCCTGTTCATCGACGAAATCCACACCATGGTCGGTGCGGGCAAGGCCGAAGGCGCCATCGACGCCGGCAACATGCTCAAGCCCGCCCTGGCGCGCGGCGAACTGCACTGCATCGGCGCAACTACGCTGGACGAATACCGCAAGTACATCGAGAAGGATGCGGCGCTGGAGCGGCGCTTTCAGAAAGTGCTGGTCGATGAGCCCACGGTGGAGCAGACCATTGCCATCCTGCGCGGCCTGCAGGAGAAGTACGAAGTGCACCACGGCGTGGACATCACCGACCCGGCCATCGTGGCTGCGGCCGAGCTGAGCCACCGCTACATCACCGACCGCTTCCTGCCCGACAAGGCCATCGACCTGATCGACGAGGCCGCGGCCAAGATCAAGATCGAGATCGACTCCAAGCCCGAGGTCATGGACAAGCTGGACCGCCGGCTGATCCAACTCAAGATCGAGCGCGAGGCGATGAAAAAAGAGACCGACGAGGCCTCGCAAAAACGCCTGCAGCTCATCGAGGAAGAAATCGCCAAGCTGGAAAAGGAATCCGCCGACCTGGAAGAGCTGTGGAAGGCCGAAAAAGCCCAGGCCCAGGGCAGCGCCCAGGTGCGTGAGGACATCGAGCGCATCAAGCTGCAGATCGAAGAGCTCAAGCGCAAGGGCGACTTCAACAAGGTGGCCGAGCTGCAATACGGCAAGCTGCCCGAGCTGGACAAGCGCCTCAAGGAAGCCCAGGCCCAGGAGGCTGCGGGCGAGGGCGCCAGCGGCAACAAGCTGGTGCGTACCCAGGTGGGCGCCGAAGAAATCGCCGAGGTTGTGAGCCGCGCCACGGGCATCCCCGTGGCCAAGATGATGCAGGGCGAAAAGGACAAGCTGCTGCAGATGGAAACCAAGCTGCACGAGCGCGTGGTAGGCCAGGACGAGGCCATTGCCGCTGTGGCCAACGCGATCCGGCGCTCGCGCTCGGGCCTGTCGGACCCGAACCGCCCCACGGGCTCGTTCCTGTTCCTCGGCCCCACGGGCGTGGGCAAGACCGAGCTGTGCAAGGCACTGGCGGGCTTCCTGTTCGACAGCGAAGAGCACCTGGTGCGCATCGACATGAGCGAGTTCATGGAGAAGCATTCCGTGGCCCGCCTCATCGGCGCGCCGCCCGGCTACGTGGGCTACGAGGAGGGCGGCTACCTGACCGAAGCCGTGCGCCGCAAGCCCTACAGCGTGCTGCTGCTCGACGAGGTGGAAAAGGCCCACCCCGACGTGTTCAACGTGCTCTTGCAGGTGCTGGACGATGGCCGCCTGACCGACGGCCAGGGCCGCACGGTGGACTTCAAGAACACCGTGATCGTGATGACGAGCAACATCGGCTCGCACCTGATCCAGGCCATGGTGGGCCAGGACTACGATGAGGTGAAGGACGCCGTGTGGGGTGAGCTGAAGAACCACTTCCGGCCCGAGTTCCTCAACCGCATTGACGAGACGGTGGTGTTCCATGGGCTGGACGCGCAGCACATCGAGTCCATCGCACGCATCCAGTTGCGCCTGTTGCAAGGCCGTCTGGCGCGCATGGAGCTGTCGCTGGACGTCTCGCCCGCCGCACTGGCCGAGCTGGCCAAGGTGGGTTTCGATCCGGTGTTTGGCGCGCGGCCGCTCAAGCGCGCCATCCAGCAGCGCATCGAGAACCCGCTGTCCAGGCTGCTGCTCGAAGGGCGCTTCCCGCCCAAGAGCGCGATTGCGGTCGGCGTCGATCCGGTGCTGGAGCCAGGGGTGTTCCGCTTCAGCGCCGCCCCTGTGGTTTGATATGCTATAAAATAGATAGCATCTTGCGCCTGAAATACGGGCGCTGGATGCCGATTTCACTCAAACACCTGGAGGTTGCTTGAACGATCTGCTTGCGGGCCTGGCCCGCTGGATGCTGCGCCTGTTGCTGCTGGCCATGGGCGTGGTGTTCTTTGTGAGCCTGCTGGCCGCAGCCCTGGTGCTGGCCTTGCTCTGGGGGCTGCGTGCCCTGTGGGCGCGCGTCACGGGCCGCTCGGTCACTCCCTGGGCCATGCCCATCGACCCGCGCACCGGCTGGACGACCGTGGTGCGCCGAAGCGAGCACTGGATGGGCTCTGGCCGCAGCGCTGCGCCGGGTACAGACACCCCTGCGCACCTGCGCCCTCTGCCTGGCGCCGAGGACATCACCGACGTGCAGCCGCGCGAGCCGGGCGCGCCGCGATAGACGCAACTCCCTACACATGCGGGATGCCTGCCGCCCGTATGATGCGCGGATGACCCACGCCGACCTTCAAGCCCTGTTTGACGCACAGTACCAGGCCAGCCGCGCCCAGGTGGATGTGCCCCTGCTGGTGCGCCGCGAGCGCCTGCTGCGCATGCGCAAGCTCCTGGACGAGCACGGCCCCACGCTGGCCGCTGCCGTGCAGGCCGACTTCGGCGTGCGTTCGCAGCGCCTGACCGAGATTGCCGACATGTTCGTACTGCGCTCGCTCATCGGCCACACCCTGCGCCACCTGGCGCGCTGGATGAAGCCGCAGCGCGTTGGCACGCCGCTGTACCTGCAGCCCGCCAGCGCCATGATCCTGCGCCAGCCGCTGGGCGTGGTGGGCGTGGTCGCGCCCTGGAACTACCCGGTGCAGCTCGCGCTGGCACCGGCGATCACCGCGCTGGCCGCGGGCAACCGCGTGATGATCAAGCCCAGCGAACTCACGCCCCACACCTCGGCCCAGCTGGCGCAGTTGCTGGCCCAGTTCTTCACCCCCGAAGAGGTTTGCGTGGTGCAGGGCGATGCGACCGTGGCCAGCGCCTTCAGTGCGCTGCCCTTCGACCACCTGGTGTTCACGGGCTCCACGGCCGTGGGGCGCAAGGTGGCGCAGGCCGCCGCCGCCAACCTGACGCCCACCACGCTGGAGCTGGGCGGCAAGTCGCCCTGCATCATCGACGCCAGCTGCGACCTGAAGGACGCTGCCCTCAAGATCGCGCACGGCAAGCTGCTCAATGCCGGGCAGACCTGCATCGCCCCCGACTACGTGCTGCTGCCGCGCGGCCAGGAGGCGGCGTTTGCCGAATCCTTCCGCGCGGCCGTGGCCCAGCTGTTCCCGCGCATCGCGGGCAACCCCGACTACGCTTCCATCATCAGCCCGCGCCACCTGGCCCGCCTGCGCACCATGGTGCAGCAGGCGCAGACCCAGGGGGCCGACGTGCAGAACATGGACCCGGCCCCTGGCGAATCGCCCACGCCGCAGGCGGCGGTGCAAGATGGCGGCACCAGCCGCCAGATGGCGCCGGTGCTGGTGTTCGGTGCCACCTCGGGCATGCAGCTCATGCAGGAAGAAATCTTCGGCCCCGTCCTGCCCGTGATCTCCTACGAGCGCCTCGACGACGCCATCACCCACATCAACAGCGGCCCGCGCCCGCTGGCGCTGTACTGGTTCGGCAACGACACCACCGTGCGCGACGACGTGTTGCGCCGCACCGTCAGCGGCGGGGTCACCGTGAACGACACGCTCATGCACATTGCCCACGACGGCCTGCCTTTTGGCGGTGTGGGCGACAGCGGCTGGGGCGCCTACCATGGCGAGCAGGGCTTCCTGCGTTTTTGCCACCAGAAGTCGGTGCTGGTGCAGTCGCGCTGGGCCATGGGCCACCTGTTCTACCCACCCTACGGGCCGCGTTTCGACCAGGTCATGGGCCTGCTGCGCCGCCTTTTCTGAGCACTGGAAAGCGCCGGGGCACAGCCCCGTTTTCCCGCCCCGTGGAGGGGCGTTTTTCATTTGCGGCGACAATGCCGCTCCGTTTCGTTTTTTGACAGTTTGTTTCCGGTCGGTTTTTCATGTCCAGTATCCAGGTTCGTCCCGCCACACTCCGCGATGCCAAAGCCATCGCCCAGATCCACACCGTAGCCGCACAGGCCGCCCTCAAAGGACTGGTGCCCGACGAGCAGCTGAAGTCCTTCTCCGTCGAAAAGCGCCAGGCCTACTGGCGCGAAGCCATTGAATATTCCGAGCCCCAGGTCCAGGTGGCCGTGGATGGTGACAAGATCGTGGGCTTTGTCGGTTTCGACCGCTCCCGCGACGAAAAGACCCGCCCCACCACCGGTGAGATCTGGGCCATCTACTGCGCCCCCACCCACTGGAGCAAGGGCGTGGGCCTGGCGCTGTGGGATGCCGCACGCGAAGGCCTGCAGGAAGAAGGCTGCACCACCGTCACCGCCTGGGTGCCGCTGCGCAACGAGCGCGCGCTGCGCTTCCACGAGATGGCCGGCTTCAAACGCGAAATGTCCACCGCCAAGACCGCCGTCATCGGTGGTGCCAAGCTCGAAGAAGTGCGCTTGCAGCGCCCGCTGAGTTGAAGTGACCATCGCATGGGCCGAGCAGGGCCAGACGCACACGCTGCACTGGCGTTCGGCCCAGGGCGCAGCTGCGCCGCGCCGCGTGCAGGTCGCCGACGACCGCCTGAGCGCTGACCAGGCCTACCGCCTGGCCTGCGAGGGCACGGCACTGCTGTGGCGGGGCGACTTCCAGAACGCGCGCCAGCTCTTGCAGGCCCTGCAGCGCCGCATCGAACGCAAGCCAGCATCGTCCGCAGCCCGCGCCGCCGCCAAGACAGCGCAGGCCGATGCCGCCACGCGCTTTCACCTGCACCGCCAGGCGCAGGCGCAGCGCGCACGCACGCTGGGCGCGCTGCTCATTGCGCTGGAGGGGGACTACAGCATCGCCCTGCGCCGTGCGCCCGACTGGCGCGTGGCCTGTACCGAGGCCTGGGGCCCGGCCGATGGCACGCCCAGCGTGGTGTCGCTGCGTGAGCTGCTGGGCATCGTGGGCGCGCATGAATGGCGCAAGAAGGGCGTGGAGATTGCCGCGCTGGGCGCCGCGCCGCACAACCGTATCCATCCGCACTACGGGGTGTTCTCGCCCGTGCGTGGGGAGTACCTGGACCTGGTGGCGCGCCAGCCCCTGCCCAGCCAGGCACTGGCGTTTGACATCGGTACCGGCACCGGCGTGCTGGCGGCCGTGTTGGCACGCCGAGGCGTGCGCCGCGTGGTGGCCACCGAACTGGCGCCCCGTGCGCTGGCCTGTGCGCAGGACAACCTGCAGCGCCTGGGTCTGCAAGAGCGGGTGGAGTTGTTGCAGGCCGACCTGTTTCCGCCCGGCCGCGCCCCCCTGGTGGTGTGCAACCCGCCCTGGCTGCCCGCTCGGCCCGTGTCTGCCATCGAGCAGGCCGTGTACGACGAGGACAGCCGCATGCTGCGCGGCTTTCTGGCCGGGCTGGCGCAGCACCTGGAAGAGGGTGGCGAGGGCTGGCTCATCCTGTCCGACCTGGCCGAACACCTGGGCCTGCGCACCCGCGCCCAGTTGCTCGATTGGATCGCGGCGGCGGGCCTGCGCGTGCTGGGCCGTGAAGACGTGCGCCCGCGCCACGGCAAGGCCCAGGATGCCAGTGACCCGCTGCACGCGGCACGCGCCGCCGAGGTTACATCGCTGTGGCGCCTGGGGGCAGCCTAGCGTTGGCGCTCAGGCCGCCAGCGCCTCTTCGTGCGCCAGGGGCAGCAACTGGTTCATGTGCTCGCGGATAGCGGCAGCGCGTTCAGTGCCGGCCAGGTAGCCCACTTCTTCGAGCATGGCCTCGCCCACATCCAGCATGCTCCAGCGGTCCTTGGCGTCGCGCAGGGCCGTGTGGAACTGCTGGGCCAGGTCGGGGTTGCGGCGAGCGAACATGCGCTCGCAGATGTCGAACAGGTACATGCGGGTGCCCGCCAGTGAACGCAGCGGCACACGCGAGCGGGGCAGGGGCAGCGCCTGGCTTGCGGGCGGTTCGTCGTTGGTGGACGCAGTGGGGCTGGGGTGGCGCAGATAGCCCGCGCGCATCAGTTCGTCCACAATCCGGCTTCCCTCACCGTGGTACATGGCCTGCAGCTCCTGCATGGGCTTGGCATCGGCCAGCAGGAGCAGCGAGCGCTCGCGCAGGCTCAGGGTGCGAACACCGGGCATGAGTTCCTGGCGGGCTTTGTCGGTTTTGAGCAGCAACATGGGGCAGAGCGTCTGGAGGTCAAGCCCGCATTGGAACCGCGGCGCGTGACGCCTTGATGAACACCCGTGCTCGCCACGGCGGGTTTTGTGATTGCTATAAAATGTATAGCTTATGACGCTTGTATTCATTGCCCTGAAGGCGTATTTGGCTTTGATTTTCTTGCCGCCTGCACCCCGCGCAGCCGTGCGCGTACAGCCATGAGCCTGCTGTTGGCGCCCATGGAGGGCCTGCTCGACTTTGTGCTGCGCGACGTGCTCACCCGCATTGGTGGGGTGGATCGTTGCGTGTCTGAGTTCATCCGCGTAACCGGCACGCTGCTGCCCGACCGGGTGTTTCTGCGCCATGTGCCTGAACTGCAGACCGGCGGTCGTACCCTCAGCGGCGTGCCCGTGCGGGCGCAGTTGCTGGGCTCCGACCCCGCCTGCATGGCCGACAACGCAGCCCACCTGGCCTCGTTGGGCCCCGAGGGCATCGACCTGAACTTCGGTTGCCCGGCCAAGACGGTCAACCGCCACGGGGGTGGTGCTGCGCTGCTGCAGGAACCCGAGCGCATTGCCGCCGTGGTGACTGCGGTGCGCCGGGCCGTGCCTGCGCACCTGCCCGTGTCGGCCAAGATGCGCCTGGGCTACCACGATGCCCGCCTGGCTGTGGCCTGTGCCCAGGCCATGGCCGACAGCGGGGCCTGTGAGATCGTGGTGCACGCGCGCACCAAGCTTGATGGCTACCGGCCCCCGGCCTACTGGGAACACATCCCCGCCATCCGCGAAGCGGTGGCCGTGCCCGTGGTGGCCAATGGCGAGATCTGGACCGTGGAAGACGCCCTGCGCTGCCGTGCCGTGTCTGGCTGTACGGCGCTGATGCTGGGCCGCGGCATCGTGGCCGATCCGGGGCTGGCGCGGGCCCTGCGCGCCCAGGATGCAGGCCTGTCGGGCCAGGATGTGGTGGACTGGCCCATGCTGGTGCCGCACCTGCAGGACTTCTGGCGCCAGGTCTGCGAACGCCTGGAGCCCAACCAGCGCGCGGGTCGCCTCAAGCAGTGGCTCAACCTGCTGCGCCGCCGCTTTCCTGAGGCCGAGCAGGCCTACCAGCAGGTGCGCACGCTGACCGACCAGCATGCCATCAGCCTGTGGCTGGATGCGCTGCCAGGACAGGGCAGCGCGTAGCAGCGGGGCTTACCAGCTCACCTCACGGTCGGGCGTGGCGCTGATCTTGTGGATGGACAGGTCGGCGCCGTCGTATTCTTCCTCCTGCGACAGGCGCAGGCCTACGGTGGCCTTGAGTGCCCCGTACACCAGCGCTCCGCCCAGCAGGGCCCAGGACACGCCCATCAGCGTGCCGATGAGCTGCCCGGTGAAGGCTACACCGCCCAGGCCTCCCAGCGCCTTGCTGCCGAAAATGCCAGCCGCCAGGCCACCCCAGGTGCCGCACAGCCCGTGCAGCGGCCACACGCCCAGCACGTCGTCGATCTTCCAGCGGTTTTGCGTGAGGGTGAACATGACCACAAAGATGGCCCCGGCCACGGCGCCCACGACGAGGGCGCCCAACGGGTGCATCAGGTCGGAGCCTGCGCACACGGCCACCAGGCCCGCCAAGGGCCCGTTGTGGACGAAGCCGGGGTCGTTCCTGCCCAGCAGCAGGGCGGTCAGCGTCCCGCCCACCATGGCCATGAGGGAGTTCACGGCCACCAGGCCCGAGACCTTGTCCAGCGTCTGCGCGCTCATCACGTTGAAGCCAAACCAGCCCACCACGAGCACCCAGGCGCCCAGCGCCAGGAACGGGATGCTGGAGGGCGGGTGGGCCGAGATCGCGCCGTCCTTGCGGTAGCGGTTGGAGCGCGAGCCCAGCAGCAGCACAGCGGGCAGCGCGATCCAGCCACCCACCGCATGCACCACCACGGAACCGGCAAAGTCGTGGAACTCCTCGCCCGTCAACGCCTTGATCCAGGCCTGCACACCGAAATGTTGGTTCCAGGCAATGCCCTCGAAGAAGGGGTACACCAGGCCCACGATGACGGCCGTTGCCATCAGTTGCGGCCAGAACTTGGCGCGTTCGGCGATGCCGCCGGAGATGATGGCGGGAATGGCCGCAGCAAAGGTCAGCAGGAAGAAGAATTTGACCAGCGCGTAGCCATTGAGCTGCGCCAGGCTTTCGGCGCCCACAAAGAAGTGGCTGCCGTAGGCCACGCTGTAGCCCAGGGCAAAGTAGGCGACGGTGGAAACGGAGAAGTCCACCAGGATCTTGACGAGTGCGTTGACCTGGTTCTTTTTGCGCACCGTGCCCAGTTCCAGAAAGGCAAAGCCAGCGTGCATGGCAAGCACCATGATGGCGCCCAGGAGGATGAAAAGGGTGTCCGCGCCCTGTTTGAGTGAATCCATGGTGGTCAGTGGGGTCGAAATTGATCCGTTGTGGTGCGCGGGCGGTGCCCGCAGCCTGAATGCACCGGGATAAAGCAAAATATGCGCCACGCTTGGGAATGAGCTGTGGACAACAGCACTGGCTTGGTGCTGTCCCAGGTTGCTATAAAAACAATAGCTGCTTACGCAATACAGACAAGCGTTAGAATGCGTTTTTACATAAATATTTTGATGCCGCAGGGTCTGATGGCTGCTGCGGCCTTGTGCTGTCTGTATGCAAAAACCGGTTTCGCGCGCCCCTTGGATTGACACCCTCAAGGGCGCGGCCTGCATCGCCATCGTCTGGCACCACCTGGCGTTTTACGGTCCCATGTCCGATGTGGCTTTGCCGCTGGCGCCGAATCTGATCGCCTGGCTCTATGACCATGCGCGCCTGGCGGTGCAGGTGTTTCTGGTGCTAGGGGGCTATCTGGCCGCCAGCAGCCTGGCGCCGCAGGGTTGGGTGCGGTTTGACAGCGCGGCCGCGCAGATCGGCAAGCGCTTCGTGCGCTTGATGATTCCGCTGGCAGCGGCGCTGGCGGTGGCCATGGCGGCGGCGGCGCTGGTGCGGCCGTGGCTGGAGCATCCCAGTGTCCCCGATGCTCCCCGGTGGCCGCAATTGCTGGCGCATGTGCTGTTGCTGCAGGACCTGGTGGGAGAGGAGGCGCTCTCGGCCGGGGTGTGGTACGTGGCCATCGATTTCCAACTGTTTGCGGGTACCGTGCTCGTGCTGGCGGGCGTGCGCACGGCGCTGTCCCAGATGCCCCCGGTGGTGCAGGCACGGGCCGTACAGGCGGTGGTGCTGGCGGGCGTGGCCGCGTCGCTGTTCTGGGCCAACCTCCAGCCCGAGCTGGATGTGTGGGGACTGTATTTCTTTGGCGCCTATGGCCTGGGCATGCTGGCGTGCTGGGCCGTGCGTTCACTGCGTCCGGCGTGGTGGTGGGGGCTCATGGCTGCCCTGGCAGTGGCGGCCCTGGCATGGGACTATCGCAGCCGGATTGCGCTGGCTGCCGTCACCGCTTTGACCTTGGCGGTGTTGCTGCGCCAGGTGCCGCAGTGGCCTGCGGGGGCATGGGCCAGGGGCTTGCAGCGTGTGGGCCGGATGTCCTACTCGGTCTTTCTGGTCCACTTTCCGGTCTGCCTGCTGGTCAACGCCGCGTTTGCGCAGGCCTGGCCCACCCAGCCCGTGCCCAATGCCTTGGGCATGGGGCTGGCGTTCGTACTGTCGCTGGTGGCCGGGCGCCTGATGTTCCGCTGGGTGGAGCAGCCTGCACCGACCTGGATGCAGGCATTGCGCTGGCAGGCCGGCATGCTGGGCCTTGGGCTGCTGGTGCTGCAGGTCGAGGCGCTGTGGTGAGTCAGGGGTGGTCGTGGTCGGCAAAACCCGGTGTTTGCCGACCCTTGCGCCGCATGTCGATGAACCAGGCCATGAACGGCAGCAGCAGCATGGAACCCGGCACCACCCAGATGATCAGGTAGGGGCTGACAGACGATGCAGAGCGCATCACCTGGCGCAGGTGAGCGCGGTCTTCGGGGCTCCAGCGGCCCAGCCGACGTTGGCGCACCAGCCACACCACAGAGCCGCGCATGACGGCCATTTCACCGCGCAGACGGTTCTTCTCGCGGTGGTTGCCTGCCAGAAACGAGCAAAACCACTCCGGCGCCCGCTCCATGCGGCGCTGAAATGCGCTGGTGGAGTTGGGATCGAAGCTTGGGTCTTGCATGGACTCTGGCGGGCAAGGGAGGTGCATGGGCGCGATTGTCGCTCCAAGCGGAGACTTTTGCACAGGAACAATGTCACACAGCGGCCCCAGCGCCTGCGCAGGCTTCAATCAGCGGTGCAACTCGCCAGCGCTCTCGGGCTGGTAGATGATGGACTTGACCTTGACGGTCATGCTCTTGCCACCCGGGCCAGGCCAGGCCAGTTCATCCCCCACCGACAGGCCCAGCAACGCGCTGCCCACAGGGGCGAAGATCGACACACGGTCGGCACTGCCATCCATGTCACGTGGGTACACCAGGGTCAGGCAGAAATCCTTGCCCGTCTCCGCGATGGTGAACTGGACGGTGGAATTCATCGTCACCACGTTCGGCGGGATTTCCTCGGGTGCCACGACGTCGGCGCGGTCCAGTTCGGACTGCAGGTCTGCCTTGCCGGGGAAAACGCTGGCTGGAATGGCCGCCAGCAGGGCCTCGATGCGATCCAGGTCGAGCGAAGAAAGAATGATCTGGGGTTTCTTGGATGCCATGGCCAGCTCCGAAGGATCAAAGGGCGCCACTGTAGTGCATGGGGAATCCCGCACTGCCGCTCATGGGTATGCGGCGTTGGGTGGCTTGAAAAAGAAAAAACCCGCCGGGCAGGCGGGTTGTGGACAGGTCTGCGACGCGCCGCGCTGCAGACCTGGAGTGCGATCAGATGTCGCGGCGGGGCGAGCCGGTGAACAGCTGGCGCGGGCGGCCGATCTTGTACTCGGGGTCGCTGATCATTTCGTTGAGCTGTGCGATCCAGCCCACGGTACGGGCCAGGGCAAAGATGCCGGTGAACAGGTTCACCGGGATGCCGATGGCGCGCTGCACGATGCCGGAGTAGAAGTCCACGTTCGGGTAGAGCTTGCGCTGCACGAAGTAGTCGTCTTCCAGGGCAATCTTTTCGAGCTGCTTGGCCAGTGCGAACAGGGGGTCCTTTTCCAGGCCCAGTTCGGCCAACACTTCATTGCAGGTTTCCTGCATGAGCTTGGCGCGCGGGTCGTAGTTCTTGTACACGCGGTGACCGAAGCCCATCAGCTTGACGCCGGAGTTCTTGTCCTTGACCTTCTCCATGAATTCGCCCACCTTGGCCACGCCGCCCATGGCCTGGATTTCTTCCAGCATGTTCAGGCAGGCTTCGTTGGCACCCCCGTGGGCAGGGCCCCACAGGCAGGCCACGCCGGCGGCGATGGCCGCAAACGGGTTGGTGCCGGACGAGCCGCACAGGCGCACGGTAGAGGTGGAGGCATTCTGCTCGTGGTCTGCGTGCAGGATGAAGATGCGGTCCATGGCCTTTTCGATGACCGGATTCACCTTGTAGTCCTCGCAAGGCGTGCCGAACATCATGCGCAGGAAGTTGCCTGCGTAGGACAGGTCGTTGCGGGGGTACATGTAGGGCTCGCCCTTGCCGTACTTGTACGCCATGGCCACCAGCGTGGGCATCTTGGCGATCAGGCGGATTGCGGCGATGTCGCGGTGCTGCGGGTTGTTGATGTCGGTGCTGTCGTGGTAGAAGGCCGACAGAGCGCCCACCAGACCGGTCAGCACGGCCATGGGGTGGGCATCGCGACGGAAGCCACGCAGGAAGAACTGCATCTGCTCGTTGACCATGGTGTGATTGATCACACGCTTGTGGAAGTCGGTGCGCTGTCCCTCGTCGGGCAACTCACCCTTGAGCAGCAGGTAGCAGGTGTCCAGGTAATCGCACTTGGTGGCCAGTTGCTCGATGGGATAACCGCGGTACAGCAGCTCACCCTTGTCGCCGTCAATGTAGGTGATGGCGGACTGGCACGATGCCGTGGACAGGAAGCCAGGGTCGTAGGTGAACATGCCGGTTTGGGCGTACAGCTTGCGGATGTCGATCACATCCGGGCCGATGCTGCCCTGGTACACCGGCAGTTCCACGCTGGGGCTGCCGTTACTGAACGACAGGGTGGCTTTGTTGTCAGCGAGCTTCATTGTTGCGTCCTTGTTGAGATGACCGAAGAGAGAGGGGCGTGGAGGGCTTCAGGCCGGTGCCAGCGGCGGGTCGCTATGCCTGAGCATGCCCAGCACATCGCGTACCACAGGGGTGTCGAGAGCGCCTTCCGGTTCGCGCCGCCGCAGCAGCAGGTCCAGAAGGTCGTTGTCCGAGAGGTCCATCAGCGCGGCCAGGCCTTCGGCATGGCGTTGCGTCAGGGTGGACTCATACCGGGAGAAGAACCGCTCGATGAACAGGTCGTTTTCCAGCAAGCCGCGTCGGCAGCGCCAGTGCAGCTTGCTCAACGCGCGGGTATCCAGCAGTGCATCGCACGCTTCTCCCGCGGACATGGTGGTTGCTTCACCCATGGTGTGGTCGTGTCTTGCTTCAGATGGCGCGGCGCACCATCAATTCCTTGATCTTGCCAATGGCCAGCGCGGGCTTGAGGCCCTTGGGGCACACGTCCACGCAGTTCATGATGGTGTGGCAGCGGAACAGACGGTACGGGTCTTCCAGGTTGTCCAGGCGCTCGGCGGTGGCTGCATCGCGGCTGTCGGCAATGAAGCGGTAGGCCTGCAGCAGGCCGGCGGGGCCGACGAACTTGTCGGGGTTCCACCAGAAGCTGGGGCAGCTCGTGGAGCAGCTCGCGCACAGAATGCACTCGTACAGGCCGTCGAGCTCTTCACGCTCTTCGGGCGACTGCAGGCGCTCGCGCTCGGGCGGGATGCTGTCGTTGATCAGGTAGGGCTTGATCGAGTGGTACTGCTTGAAGAACAGCGTCATGTCCACGATCAGGTCGCGGATCACGGGCAGGCCCGGCAGCGGCTTGAGCACGATGGTGCCCGGCAAGGTGTTCATGTTGGTCAGGCAGGCCAGACCGTTCTTGCCGTTGATGTTCATCGCGTCGGAGCCGCAGACGCCTTCGCGGCAGGAGCGGCGGAACGACAGTGTGGGATCCTTTTCCTTCAGCTTGAGCAGTGCGTCCAGCAACATGCGTTCGTGGCCGTCGAGTTCGATCTCGACGGTCTGCATGTAGGGCTTGGCGTCCTTGTCCGGGTCGTAGCGGTAGATTTGGAATGTGCGTTTTTGCATGGCGATTCTCTCGTGGGGCAAGACCTGATCAGAACGTCCGAACCTTCGGGGGGACGCTGTCCACCGTCAGGGGCTTGAGGTTGACGGGCTTGTAGGTCAGGCTGTTGCTTTCCTTGTGCCACAGGGTGTGCTTGAGCCATTCCTTGTCGTTGCGGCCCAGCGGCGCATCGGCATCGTCGGCGGGCTTCTCGTAGTCGTACACGGTGTGGGCACCGCGGCATTCCTTGCGGGCGGCCGCCGACACCATGGTGGCCTGGGCAGCTTCGATCAGGTTGTCCACTTCCAGCGCCTCGATGCGCGCGGTGTTGAACACCTTGGACTTGTCCTGCAGCGTGATTTCGGCCACGCGCTCACGCAGGGCGGCGATCTTCTTCACGCCTTCATCCATGCTGGCCTGGGTGCGGAACACGCCAGCGTGCTGCTGCATGGAGGCGCGGATATCACCAGCCAGGGTCTGGGCATAGATTCCGCTGGTGGATTTTTCGAGCTGGTTGAGGCGTTCCAGCGTCCGGTCTGCAGCGTCCTTGGGCAGTGGCTTGTGGGTCTTCTGCTTGTTGTTGAACTCCACGATGTGGCGGCCAGCGGCCTTGCCGAACACCAGCAGGTCCAGCAGCGAGTTGGTGCCCAGGCGGTTGGCGCCGTGCACGCTCACGCAGGCGCATTCGCCCACGGCATAGAGCCCGTTGACGATGCGGTTGGCCGTGCCGTCGTGCGTGACGACCTGGCCATTCACGTTGGTCGGGATGCCGCCCATCTGGTAGTGGATGGTAGGCACCACGGGGATCGGCTCCTTGGTGATGTCCACGTTGGCAAAGTTGACGCCAATTTCGTACACCGAGGGCAGGCGCTTGTGGATGGTCTCTGCACCCAGGTGGTCGAGCTTGAGCAGCACGTAGTCCTTGTTGGGACCGCAGCCACGGCCTTCCTTGATTTCCTGGTCCATGGAGCGGGACACGAAGTCGCGCGGAGCCAGGTCCTTCAACGTCGGGGCGTAGCGCTCCATGAAGCGTTCGCCATTGCTGTTGAGCAGGATGGCGCCTTCGCCACGGCAGCCTTCGGTCAGCAGCACGCCCGCGCCGGCCACGCCGGTGGGGTGGAATTGCCAGAATTCCATGTCCTGCAGCGGGATGCCAGCGCGTGCGGCCATGCCCAGGCCGTCGCCGGTGTTGATGAAGGCGTTGGTCGAGGCAGCGAAGATGCGGCCTGCGCCGCCCGTGGCGAACAGCACGGTTTTGGCTTCCAGGATGTACAGGTCGCCGGTTTCCATCTCCAGGGCGGTGACACCGACCACGTCGCCATCGGCGTCGCGGATCAGATCCAGCGCCATCCATTCGACGAAGAAGTTGGTGCGGGCCTTGACGTTCTGCTGGTACAGCGTGTGCAGCATGGCGTGGCCCGTGCGGTCGGCTGCGGCGCAGGCGCGCTGGACGGGTTTTTCACCATAGTTGGCGGTGTGGCCGCCGAAGGGGCGCTGGTAAATCGTGCCGTCGGGGTTGCGGTCGAACGGCATGCCGAAGTGTTCCAGCTCGTACACCACATTGGGGGCCTCGCGGCACATGAACTCGATGGCGTCCTGGTCGCCCAGCCAGTCGGAGCCCTTGATGGTGTCGTAGAAGTGGTAGTGCCAGTTGTCCTCGGACATGTTGCCCAGCGAGGCGCTCACGCCGCCCTGGGCGGCCACGGTGTGCGAGCGGGTGGGGAAAACCTTGGACAGCGAGGCCACGTTCAGGCCTGCGCGAGACAGTTCGAGCGCAGCGCGCATGCCGGAGCCGCCGGCCCCGACGATGACGACGTCGAACTTGCGTTTGGAGATGTTGGCTTGGGTGTAACTCATGGCTTAGCCTTGTTTTTCAGTGTGTGGGCGACGCTCAAAGACGCCACAGAACCTGGAAGCCCCAGCCTGCGCAGCCGACGAGCCAGACAATCGTGAAAACCTGCAGCGCCAACCGGATTCCGGCCGGCTTGACGTAGTCCATCCAGATGCTGCACATGCCGACCCAGGCATGCCAGGCCAGCGCAACGATTACGGAGAAGGCCAGAAACTTCATCCATTGGGCGGCAAAAATACCTGCCCAGAGTGCGTAACCGATGTTGCCCTTGCTGAACACAAGCTGCGCGATCACGGTCAGGGTGAACAGGATCATGATGAGGGCGGTGATGCGCTGAACCAGCCAGTCGCGCCAGCCATAGTGGGCACCGACGACGGTGCGCTTGTAACCGTAGGTGGTCATGGGATTTCCTTCGAATGGGTGTGGATCAGTAAAGGCCAAACAGTTTGGCGCCCAGGACCGCTGTCAGGCCCAGGCTCACCACCAGGGCTGCGATGGCGGAAGACTTGGCGAAGGACTTGCTGATGCTGCCGTGGTCCACATCCATCCACAGATGGCGGATGCCAGCGCAGACATGGTGCAGGTAGGCCCAGATGATGCCCAGCGTGACGAGCTTGAACAGCCAGCCGGGCACAAACCCCAGGCCGCTTTCAAAGGCCGCCTTGAAGCGGGCAAAGGAATACTCGGACGACAGGGAGGTATCGAACATCCAGACCAGCAGCGGCAGCAGCAGGAAGAGGATGGCTCCGCTGCCCCGGTGAAGGATCGAAACCCACGCGCCCACCGTCATGCGGTAGGTGGTGAGATCCTTGAAGGCGTTGATGTTGCGGAATTCAGGCCTTTTTTTGGCTAGATCGGTCATGGCAAGGGCTTTCGTGGATGTAACTGCTTTGTAATTCTGTGCACGCAAGGACACAAAATTCTATTGCAACGCAGCAACCAGGGTTTGATGCAGATGGGATTTTGTGTTTTTTTCAACATCCAATCTGAATGCAAGGTCGTTGTCAGTTGAGTTCGTTGTGGTAATGGTGCGTGTCCGTGCGGTAGAGGCCGCGCCGTAACTCCATGGGAACATCGTTGTAAGTGAAGGCGATGCGCTCCACGCTCAGCAAAGGGGTATCAGGTGCCACCTGCAGCGCCTGGGCCTGCTCTGCGGTGGGGAGCACGGCCCGGATTTTTTCCTCGGCCCGGACCATGCGAACACCGAAGTCGAGTTCGAACATGGCATAGGTGGGGCCGGGGTAGGCGGCAAGCTGGTTGGCCGAGAGCCCTTTGAAGGCTTGTCCCGGCAGCCAGATGTCTTCGAGAATCGTCGGTACGCCGCTGAAGGACAGGACACGCCGGGCCTGCATGACCGCGTCGCCGGTGCGCAGTCCAAGGGTTCGGGCCACGTCTGCGCTGGCGCGCACGCGCTTGCATTCAACAATATGGCGCTGTGCAGGGCCCTCGACACTGGCATCCCCGCTGTCAGGCATGAGCTTCAGAAAGCGGTACTGCACATGGCGCTCGGCGTGGGTGGCTACAAAGGTGCCCTTGCCCTGGCGGCGCGTTACCAGGTTCTCTGACGCCAGTTCGTCGATGGCTTTGCGCACCGTGCCCTGGCTCACCCGAAAGCGGGCGGCCAATTCCATTTCGCTGGGAATGGCTTCTCCGGGTTTCCACTCGCCCGCCTGCAGGCTTTGCAGGATCAGTCCCTTGATCTGTTGGTACAAGGGGCTGAACGCGGGTGCGGGCAGGCCAGCCTGGGGCAACTGCGGGGCGTCGGCGGTTTCGGTGGAGGCGGGGGGCAGGGAGGACATGGCTCTGCGTCGTTCGGGCCTTGATCATATCTTATATAAGACATAAGACAAATTGACGCAGTGCAGTATTCAAAGCTAGAATCCATACCTGTTTGCGGCGCGCACGTGTTGCTGGTAACAGGCGCAGGTGGCAACCGCTGCACATTCACCTGTTCCCTTCACTTCCTGGAGTTCCTACCATGAGCAAAAAGCCCGTCCGCGTGGCCGTCACCGGTGCTGCTGGCCAAATTGGCTACGCCCTTCTGTTCCGCATCGCCTCGGGCGAAATGCTGGGCAAGGACCAGCCCGTCATCCTGCAATTGCTCGAAATCCCGGATGAAAAGGCCCAGAACGCGCTCAAGGGCGTGATCATGGAACTCGAAGACTGCGCCTTCCCTCTGCTGGCTGGCATCGAGGCTCACTCCGACCCCATGACTGCCTTCAAGGACACCGACTACGCTCTGCTGGTCGGTGCCCGCCCCCGCGGTCCCGGCATGGAGCGCGCCGACCTGCTGGCCGCCAATGCCCAGATCTTCACCGCCCAGGGCAAGGCCCTGAACGCCGTGGCTTCGCGCAACGTGCGCGTGCTGGTGGTCGGCAACCCCGCCAACACCAACGCATACATCGCCATGAAGTCGGCCCCCGATCTGCCGGCCAAGAACTTCACCGCCATGCTGCGCCTGGACCACAACCGTGCCGCCTCGCAGATTGCCGCCAAGATGGGCGTTGCCGTGGGCGACATCGAGAAGCTGGCCGTGTGGGGCAACCACTCGCCCACCATGTACGCCGACTACCGTTTCGCCACCGTGAACGGCAAGTCCGTCAAGGACACCATCAACGACCACGAGTGGAACGCCAATGTGTTCCTGCCCACCGTGGGCAAGCGTGGCGCCGCCATCATCGCCGCCCGTGGCCTGTCGTCGGCCGCCTCGGCTGCCAACGCCGCCATCGACCACATGCGCGATTGGGCCCTGGGCACCAACGGCAAGTGGGTCACCATGGGCATTCCGTCCAAGGGCGAATACGGCATCCCCGCTGAAACGATGTTTGGCTACCCCGTCACCTGCGAAGGCGGCGAGTACAAGATCGTCGAAGGTCTGCCGATCGACGCATTCAGCCAAGAGTGCATCAACAAGACCCTGGCCGAGCTCGAGGGCGAGAAGGACGGCGTCAAGCACCTGCTGTAAGCCGCGTCTTCCATGACCCATCCGCGCGACATCCTGCTGGGTGCCCAGGCGGCGGCGGGCCTGCTGCCGGTCTGTGACCACTACAGCGGTGCGCCCGCGCGGATGCGCAAGAGCCTGCAATTGCAGGCAGAAATGATGCAGGAGTTCGGCGCTTGCGTCTTCGACGTGACGCTGGACTGTGAAGACGGCGCCCCTGTGGGTGCCGAGGCCGAGCATGCGGCGCTGGTGGCCGAACTGGCGCTGCACGAGGCCGCACCCGGCACCCGCGTGGCGGCCAGGGTCCACGCCGTGGACCACCCGGCCTTTGCCCAGGATGTGGACACCATTGTGGGCCGGGCAGGCCACCGCCTGTGCCACCTCATGCTGCCCAAGGTAGAGTCCGTGGCGGACATCGACCGCGCCGCACAGCTGCTGGACCAGGCGGGTGCGCCGCATCTGGCGCTGCACGCATTGATCGAATCGCCTGCGGCCGTGCACCGGGCCTTTGACATTGCAGCACATCCGCTTGTGCAAAGCCTGAGCTTCGGGCTCATGGATTTTGTGTCCGCCCACGGTGGCGCCATTCCTGACTCCGCGATGGGCGTGCAGGGCCAGTTCACCCATCCCCTGGTGGTGCGTGCCAAGCTGGAAATCGCTGCTGCCTGCCATGCGCATGGCAAGGTGCCCTCGCACTGCGTGGTCACCGAATTCAGTGACGCCGCTGCTCTGCAGGCCGCAGCGCAGCGTGTGGCACTCGAACTGGGCTACACACGCATGTGGAGCATCCATCCGGCGCAGATTCGGCCTATCCTCGAAGCCCTTTCGCCATCGCAGATGTCCGTGGACAAGGCAGCGCACATTGTTGCCGCTGCCGCCCGTGCCCACTGGGCGCCCATCAGCATCGAGGGCGTGCTGCACGACCGCGCAAGCTACCGCTACTACTGGCAGTTCCTGGAGCGGGCCCACGCCACGGGAAGGACTTTGCCGTCCGAGGTGCAGACCTGGTTTGTATCATCGCGCTGCTGAAACCTTGCCACATGGAGACTGCAATGACCAAAACCCTTCTTGCTGCGGCGCTGCTGGCGCTGATGCCCGGCCTGACCCTGGCGCAGGCCAGCCAGGCCAAGACCACCGCCAAGACAAACACCGCCGCCAAGGCAAGCCCCGCCAAGACCGCCGCGAAGCCGACGGCCAAAAAGGAAGTGGTGGCCAAGGCCAAGCCCACCAGCAGCCGCCAGCAACTGCACACGGCGGCCGTTCAGGTGGCCACGGGTCTGATTGCTGCACGAGAAGCACTCTCCCCGGACGAGTTGGCTATGGCGGAGCGCGTGTATGTGGGCCAGATGGCGTGCGAGCTGGGGGCATCGGTGAATGTCACCAGCGATCCCCAGGCCCCAGGACACTTCCACCTGGAAGGCAAGGGCTTTCGCTTCCATATGGCCCCCGTGCTCACCAGCACCGGCGCCGTGCGCCTGGAAGACCCCAAGGCTGGTGCCGTCTGGCTCCAGATTGCCAACAAATCCATGCTCATGGATCAGAAACGCGGACAGCGACTGGCCGATGACTGCATGAGCCCCGAACAGGTGGCGGTGGCCGAGACGCTGAAGAAGGCGCCCGCCCCGAACCTGCTTGAACCGTCACCGACCAAGTAAGCCTTTCCTACTGGTCCGGACCCCAACGCCCCCCGATACCACAAAGACCCAACCGGAGAAACCACCATGTTGCAAGCCTACCGTGAACACGCCGCAGAGCGCGCTGCCCTTGGCATTCCGCCACTGCCCCTGGATGCCAAGCAGGTATCCGCACTGATCGAGCTGATCAAGAACCCGCCCGCAGGCGAAGAAGCGTTCCTGATGGACTTGCTCACCCACCGCGTGCCTCCGGGCGTGGACGATGCCGCCAAGGTCAAAGCCAGCTTCCTGGCCGCCGTGGCCCACGGTGACATCCAGGTCGGCCTGATCTCCAAGGCCAAGGCCACCGAGCTGCTGGGCACCATGGTGGGGGGCTACAACGTCCATCCCCTGATCGAGTTGCTCGACGACGCCGAAGTGGCCGGTGTGGCTGCGGATGCGCTGAAGAAGACGCTGCTGATGTTCGACTTCTTCAACGACGTCGCCGCCAAGGCCAAGGCGGGCAACGCCAAGGCCCAGGAAGTGATGAAGTCGTGGGCCGACGCCGAGTGGTTCACCAGCCGTCCCGAAGTCGAGAAAAAGATCACCGTCACCGTGTTCAAGGTGCCGGGCGAGACCAACACCGACGACCTCTCGCCCGCGCCCGATGCCTGGAGCCGCCCGGACATTCCGCTGCACTACCTGGCCATGCTGAAGAACACGCGCCCCGATGCGGCCTTCAAGCCCGAGGAAGACGGCAAGCGCGGCCCCATGCAGTTCATCGAAGACCTGAAGAAGAAGGGCAACCTCGTCGCCTACGTGGGTGACGTGGTCGGCACCGGCTCTTCGCGCAAGTCCGCCACCAACTCCGTGATCTGGGCCACCGGCCAGGACATCCCGTTTGTTCCGAACAAGCGCTTCGGTGGCGTGACCCTGGGCGGCAAGATCGCTCCCATCTTCTTCAACACGCAGGAAGACTCCGGCTCCCTGCCCATCGAAGTGGACGTGACCAAGCTGGAAATGGGCGACGTGATCGACGTGCTGCCCTACGACGGCAAGATTCTGAAGAACGGTGAAACCGTGGCCGAGTTTGCGCTCAAGAGCCAGGTGCTGCTGGACGAAGTGCGCGCCGGCGGCCGTATCAACCTGATCATCGGCCGCTCGCTCACCGCCAAGGCCCGTGAGTTCCTGGGCTTGCCCGCGAGCACCGTGTTCCGCCTGCCCGTGGCCCCCAAGGACACCGGCAAGGGCTTCACGCTGGCGCAGAAGATGGTTGGCCGTGCCTGCGGCCTGCCTGAAGGCCAGGGCATCCGCCCCGGTACCTACTGCGAACCCAAGATGACCACCGTGGGCAGCCAGGACACCACCGGCCCCATGACCCGTGACGAACTGAAGGACCTGGCCTGCCTGGGCTTCAGCGCCGACCTGGTGATGCAGTCCTTCTGCCACACGGCCGCCTACCCCAAGCCCGTGGATGCCAAGATGCACCGCGAGCTGCCTGCCTTCATCTCCAACCGTGGCGGCGTCGCCCTGCGCCCCGGTGACGGCGTGATCCACTCCTGGCTGAACCGCCTGCTGCTGCCCGACACCGTGGGCACCGGCGGCGACTCGCACACCCGCTTCCCGATCGGCATTTCCTTCCCCGCAGGCTCCGGTCTGGTGGCCTTCGGCGCTGCCACCGGCGTGATGCCCCTGGACATGCCCGAGTCGGTGCTGGTGCGCTTCAAGGGCCAGATGCAACCCGGCGTCACCCTGCGTGACCTGGTGCATGCCATCCCCCTGTACGCCATCAAGCAAGGCCTGCTGACCGTGGCCAAGGCCGGCAAGAAGAACATCTTCTCGGGCCGCGTGCTGGAAATCGAAGGTCTGCCCGACCTGAAGGTGGAGCAGGCGTTCGAGCTGTCCGACGCCTCGGCCGAGCGCTCCGCCGCCGGTTGCACGATCAAGCTCAACCCCGAACCGGTCAAGGAGTACCTGCGCTCCAACATCGTGCTCATGAAGAACATGATCGCCGACGGTTATGCCGACGCCAAGACCCTGGCACGCCGCATCGAGAAGGTCGAAGCCTGGCTGGCCAAGCCCGACCTGCTCGAAGCCGACAAGGACGCCGAATACGCGGCCGTGATCGAGATCGACCTGGCCGACATCAAGGAACCCATCGTCTGCTGCCCCAACGATCCGGACGACGCCAAGTTCATGTCCGAAGTGTCGGGCACCAAGATCGATGAGACCTTCATCGGTTCGTGCATGACCAACATCGGCCACTTCCGTGCTGCAGCCAAGCTGCTCGGCGGTGCACGCGACATTCCGGTCAAGATGTGGGTGGCACCTCCCACCAAGATGGACGCGTCCGAGCTGATGAAGGAAGGCCACTACGCCAACTTCGGCGCTGCCGGTGCCCGCACCGAAATGCCCGGCTGCTCGCTGTGCATGGGCAACCAGGCCCAGGTGCGTGAGGGTGCCACCGTCATGTCCACCTCCACCCGCAACTTCCCCAACCGTCTGGGCAAGAACACCAACGTGTTCCTGGGCTCGGCCGAGCTGACGGCGGTGTGCTCGAAGCTGGGTCGTATTCCCACCGTGGCCGAATACCAGGAAGCCATGGGCATCATCAACAAGGATGCCGCCAGCGTGTACAAGTACATGAACTTCGACCAGATCGAAGAGTACGCGGAAGTCGCCAAGAACGTGACGGCCTGAGGCTCTGCCCAGCCACCACTGCAGCGGCCCTTCGGGGCCGCTTTTTTTATCGGTCGGCGGATGCAGCGTACACACGGGCTTGCTAAGCTGGGCGCATGTCCACATCTGCCCCCATGTCCTGGCCTGTCCGTATCGGGACCCTGCTTTTCAGCGCGGTGTTTGCCGTAGGGTTTGGCGCTGGCGGCTTTTTTGTGGGCCTGTTTCCGCTGTACCAGACCCTCCGCGCGGCCTGGGAAGTGCGGTCCTGGCAGAGCGTGCCCGCACAGGTGCTGGAAACGCAACTGGACCGCCGCCGGGACAGCGAAGGCTCCGAAACCTACGCGGTGCGCGTGCGCTACCGCTACCAGGTGGGGGCCCAGACCTACGAGTCGCAGCGCGTGGGGCTCGATGCCCAGGGCCATAGCGACAACGTGGGCGACTGGCACGCCCAGTGGCACCGCCGTTTGCAGGCGGCGCAGTCCAGCGGGCAGGCGCTCACGGCCTGGGTCAACCCCCGTGAGCCTGCCCAGGCGCTGCTCGACCCGCACATCCGCTGGCCCATGCTGTTGTTCCGGCTGCCCTTTGCGCTGGTCTTCACCGCAGTCGGGTTGGCGGCCGCATGGTTCTTCTTCAGGGCCTTGCGCGGTTCGTCAGGGCAGGCCACCCCAGCGGCGGATGCCGCTGCGGGGCTTCAGCGCATGGGGCGGTCGGTGCGCCAATCCGCAGGCATGCTCTGGTTCTTTGCGCTGTTCTGGTGCGGGCTGTCGTTTCCCATTGCAGCCTTGTTCTGGATGCAGGAGGGGCCCTGGCTCGTCAAGATCTTCCTGTTGCAGTTTGTGCTGGTCGGGCTCGGGCTCATCGCCTGGGCCGGTCAGCAGACGCGCCTGGCCTGGCGCCATGCGCACACGGCCCTTGCCTTGCGCCCCGCCACGCCGCGTGCGGGCGAGCCGCTGGAGGTCACGCTGAACCTGCCAGAGCGTGCCCTGCGCGGCAGGGCCCCGGAGCCCCTGGTGCTGCGGTTGGCGCAGTACCGGGTGGACGACTCGGGTTCGGGCGAAACCCGGCGGCTGGTCGAACACCTGGAGCAGCAGGCACAGCCTCTGCCCTTGCCCGATGGCAGTGCGCGCCTGGTGGCACGCTTTACCCTGCCCGACGATGCGCCAGCCCATGGCGCGCGCCGTTCGGGCGAGCGCGTGGATTGGCGGCTGGAGCTGATGCAGGCCGCTGGCGGGGTGGAACTGTCGCACGACGTCGCGGTACAAGGCAGCAGCACGCCTGGCGCCCAAGACCGCTTTGCGCAGCGCAGCGATTGGAACCAAGAGCGGCCTGTCGGCCCGACGGGCCGCAGTGCGGGGCTGTCAGACTGGCCCGCCCAGGCCGGGACGGTGGAAACCACCGACTACCAGGGGCTGGAGTTTTCCCAGACGGGCTCGCGCTGGGTGGCTGCCGTGCTGCTGCTGCCGTTTGCCGTGTTGCTGCTGCTGTGGGCGCAGGAATGGGCGCCCCGGCTGTCCTTGCCCCAGCGCTGGACTGCATGGCCCCTGTGGGGGCTGGGCATTGTGCTGGCCCTGATCCTGCACCGCGCCACCCGGCGCTGGCGTGTGCTGGTGCACGACCAGGGGCTGGCGGTTCAGCGGGTGTCCTGGCTGTGGTCGCTCCAGTTCAGCTTGCCACCCAATGCGCTGGACCACCTGAGCACCCAGCTCAACTACTCGGCCAGCACCCGGGGCGGCGACATGCAGGAATACCACGCCGTGATCGCGCGCGAAGCCGACAGCGCCAAGGCCCGGCGCATCACGCCCGGCGTGGCGGGCGAGGAGGGGGCGCAAGCCGTGGCCCAATGGTTGCAAGGCGCCTGGCACGATCGCGCCGGTCGCTTCACGCCGGGGCAAGGCCGCAGCCTTCAGTCCGGACACTCCCGTCCGCGCTGGGGCTGGCTGCTGTGGGCGGCCTTGATGGCGACCCTGGTGCTGGGGGTGCGCGGCGGTTGATGGGCTCAGGATGCCGCGTATTCCGTGGCCTATGAATCAAATTGGCCTCTAGCGCTCGTAAAATAAGCGCTAATAGCTATAAAAATTATAGCAAACGTGCTATCAACGCCCCTTCGGCAGGCCCTTCCAGCGGAATGCGCACGCGCAGCGGGCTGCCCGAGGCGAATTGCAGTTCCTCGCCCTCCAGGCCGCGCATCTGCGTGAGCTGCACCAGGCGGTTGCCCTGGGGGTGGATGATCTCCAGCGTGTCGCCCACATTGAAGCGGTTTTTCGTTTCCACCTCGGCCCAGCCGTCCTGCACGGCCTTGACCTCGCCGACGAACTGGCTGCGCCGGGACTCGGAGCTGCCGGTTTCGTAGTTCTGGTAGTCGTTGGCGGGGCGGCGTTCCAGAAAACCGGCGGTGTAACCGCGGTTGGACAGGCCTTCGAGCTCGGTGATGAGCTCGGGGTTGAACGGCCGACCGGCCACGGCGTCGTCGATGGCGCGGCGGTAAATTTGCGCGGTGCGCGAGACGTAGTACTGGCTCTTGGTGCGGCCCTCAATCTTGAGCGAATCGACGCCGATCTGCACCAGGCGCTGCACATGCTCCACGGCGCGCAGGTCCTTGCTGTTCATGATGTAGGTGCCGTGCTCGTCCTCCATGATGGGCATGAGCTGGCCCGGTCGTTCCTTTTCTTCCAGCAGATAGACCTTGTCGGCCAGCGGGTGGCGCTCGCCACCGCCGCACGAGGCGAAGGCGGTGTTGCCTTCCTCCTGCGCCTGGTTGAAGTTGAAGTCGCCCTCCATGCGCGCGGCCATGGCCTCGCCGGTGTTCGGGTCCACGGCGGCTTCTTGCGTGGCGTAGTTCCAGCGGCAGGCGTTGGTGCAGGTGCCCTGGTTGGGGTCGCGCCGGTTGAAGTAGCCCGAGAGCAGGCAGCGGCCCGAGTAGGCGATGCACAGCGCGCCGTGCACGAACACCTCCAGCTCCATGTCCGGGCATTCCTGGCGGATTTTCTCGATCTCGTCCAGGCTCAGTTCACGCGAGAGGATGATGCGCGAGACCCCCGCCTTTTGCCAGAACTTGACCGTGGCGTAGTTGGTGGTGTTGGCCTGCACGGAGAGGTGGATTTCGGTCTCGGGCCATTTTTCCTTGACCATCATGATGAGGCCGGGGTCGGCCATGATGAAGGCGTCGGGCTTGCAGGCGATGACGGGTTCGATGTCGCGCAGGTAGGTGCGCACCTTGTCGTTGTGCGCAATCAGGTTGCTGGTGACGAAGAACTTCTTGCCGCGCGCGTGGGCCTCTTGGATGCCCTGTGCGATCTGCTCCAGGCGGAACTCGTTGTTGCGCGCGCGCAGGCTGTAGCGCGGCTGGCCGGCATACACGGCGTCGGCGCCGAAGTCGTAGGCGGCGCGCATTTTTTCGAGCGAGCCGGCGGGCAGCAGCAGTTCGGGGCTTTTCAGGGTCATGGTGCGTGATTGTCTGTCAGGTGCTCCGGGCCGTGTGCACGGCTGCGTGGGAGCACCCAGCGGCGAAAGGGTCGCTGGATCGGTCGGTCAGTCTTTGGGCCGAAAGCCGATGACCAGCGCCGAGGGCACGCGGCCATCCACGTCGCGCGGCAGGGTTTCGGTCTTCTGAAGGGCGCGCAGCACGGCGTCGTCCCAGGCCTTGTTGCCGCTGGACTGGACCAGCCGGGTACTGGTGATGGTGCCATCGGGCGCGGCGCGCACTTCCACTTCGGCACGCGGGTTGCCCGCCACGGCGTCGGGATAGACGATGTGCGGCTTGACCTTGGCGGCCACCCGGCCGCCGTAGCTGCCTGAGGGGCCGGCGTCGCGCAGGGCCGTGCCGGTGGCGTTCTCTCCGCCTGTGGCGCCCGCCAGGCCTTGCATGCGGCGCATATGTTCCAAGCGCCGGGCCTCAGCCGCCTGGGCATTGGCCTTCTCGATGGCCTCCTGCTTGCGCTTGGCTTCGGCTTCCTTTTGTTTCTTTTCTTCGGCCAGGCGCTTGTCTTTTTCCTGGCGCTCTTTGTCCAGGCGCTCCTTCTCGCGCTGCTTTTCCTTGTCCTTCAGTTCCTGCGCCTTGCGCTCCTGCTCCTTACGCTCTTTTTCCAGGCGTTGGCGCTCCTGCAGTTGCTCGCGTTCTTTGCGCTCCTTCTCCAGGCGCTTCTTTTCCCGCTCAATGGCCAGATCGGCCTCGCGCGTGTCGGGCTCGGCCTGCCGCACAGGGGGTGGTGGCGGAGGGGGCGGCGGGGCGACGACCGGGGGCGGGGGAGGGGTGGGTTCGGGTGGCGGGTCGGCGCGGGGCGCTGCCTGCTGGGGCACGGCGGCCCACAGTTCGGCCTGCACGGCGGGCTGGTCGGTGCTGGTCTTCCAGTGCACGCCCCAGGTCAGGGCCACGATGAGCAGCACATGCGCCAGCACGGCCAGCGCAATCGCACGCAGGCGCGCAGGGGGTGTGGGCGGGGCCAGCTCGTCGCGGTCGTCGTGGGCGTGCATACCGGGTCAGCCGCCTTGCTTGACGGACAGGCCGACGCGCTGGACACCGGCCTTTTGCAGTGCGTCCATGGCCTTCATGACGGTTTCGTAGGACACGCCCTTGTCGGCACTGATGATGACCGGCGGTGTCTCGGCCTGGCCCTTTTGCCATTGGGCGGCCAGGCTGCCCAGCTCCTGGGTGGTCACGGCACGCTCGCTGCCGCCCGTCTTGAGCCGGACACTGCCGTCCTTGAGCACCACCACCTGGCCAAACTCCTTGGGCGGCTTGGCACCCTTGCCCACCTTGGGCACATCGACCACCCCCGGCGTGAGCATGGGCGCGGTCACCATGAAGATGATGAGCAGCACCAGCATCACGTCGATGAAGGGCACCATGTTGATCTCGTTCATCGAACGGCGGCGACTGCCACTGCGGGAGGCCATGGTGGGCATGTAGGGCTCCTTGCGCGGTTCAGTGGCCCGAGGGGCTGTGGGCCGGGTGCGCGCCCAGGTTGCGCTGCAGGATGTTGGAGAACTCCTCGATGAAGGTCTCCTGGTGGATGGCCACGCGGTCGATGTCGCGCGCAAAGCGGTTGTACGCCACCACGGCCGGTATGGCGGCAAACAGGCCGATGGCGGTGGCCACCAGCGCCTCGGCAATACCGGGGGCCACGTTGGCCAAGGTGACCTGCTCCATGCCGGCAAAGCCGGTGAAGGCATGCATGATGCCCCACACCGTGCCGAACAGGCCCACGTAGGGGCTGACCGATGCGACCGAGCCCAGGAAGGACAGGTTCGACTCCACGACATCCATCTCGCGCTGGAAGCTGGCGCGCATGGCGCGGCGTGCGCCGTCGAGCAGGGTGCCGGGGTCGCTGATGCGGCGCTCGCGCAGCTTTTGGTATTCGCGCATGCCGCTGGCAAAAATGCGCTCCATGGGGCCGGCGTTCTTGGCGTTTTGCACGGCGCTGGCGTACAGGTCGTTGAGGCTGGTGCCGGACCAGAACTCACGCTCGAACTCGTCGTTCAGCGAGCGCACGCGCTTGAGGCCAAACAGCTTGCGGAAAATGGCCGCCCAGCTGGCGACCGATACGCACAGCAACAGCAGCATCACGAGTTGAACCACCCAGCTGGCGTGCAGCACCAGGTTCAGGATGGACATGTCTTGGGCATTCATGCAATTCGTTCCAGGATGGTGGCGGGGATGCGGGACGGGCGCATGGTGGCCGCATCCACCCAGCCGATGCGTACCGTCGCTTCGTTCAGCAAGACCGGTTCGCTGGGGTTCATATGCTCTCGATTTAATAGCGCCTGCTGCCCGATTGTCAAGGAGGCGCGGCCTTTTTCCTGCAAATTTGCTGTGACCAAAAGTTGATCGTCCAGACGGGCGGGCTGCAGGTAGCGCAAGCGCACGTCGGTTACGACAAACATGCCGCCCGTTTGTTCCCGCAGAACCTGCTGCGACAGCCCGAAGGAGCGCAGCCATTCGGTGCGCGCGCGCTCGAAGAACCGGAGGTAGTTGGCGTAGAACACGATGCCACCGGCATCGGTGTCCTCCCAGTAGATGCGGATGGGGAGCTGGAATGCCATGGCCACCTTACGCCAACAGGGGTTGGAGGCGTGCCACGGCTTCCTGCAACTGGGCCATGGAGTTGGCGGTGGAAAAACGCACATAGCGCTGCGGGTCGTGCGTGCCAAAGTCACGCCCAGGGGTCACGGCCAGGTGGGCCTGGCGCATGAGGGCATAGGCCAGATCCCAGCTTCCGTTCACGCCGAGGCGCTCGCAGGCGGCGCTGCAATCGGCCCAGGCGTAGAAGGCGCCATCGGGCATCACCGGCACCTGCAGGCCCAGGCTTTGCAGCGCGGGGATGAAGTAATCGCGCCGGGCCTTGAATTCGGCGCGGCGGCGTTCGTATTCGGCCAAGCTCTCGGCCTCGAAGCAGGCCAGCGCTGCGTGTTGCGCGATGGTGCTGGGGCAGATGAACAGGTTTTGCGCCAGGCGCTCGACCACGGGCACCAGTGCTTCGGGCACCACCATCCAGCCCAGGCGCCAGCCGGTCATGTTGAAGTACTTGCTGAAGCTGTTGATGCTGATGATGTGGTCGGCAATGGCCAGCGCCGTATGGCCGAACTGCTCCTCGTACGACAGGCCGAGGTAGATTTCGTCGATCAGCGTGATGCCGCCATGCTCTTGCACCACGCCGTGGATGCGGCGCAGTTCCTCGGGCGCGATCGAGGTGCCTGTGGGGTTGGAAGGTGAGGCCAGCAGCACGCCGCGGGTGCGTTCTGTCCAGGCGGCGCGCACCTTGTCTGCGCTGAGCTGAAAACGCTCCTGCGCGGTGGTGGGGATCAGCACCGCCGTGCCCTCGGCGGCGCTCACGAAATGCCGGTTGCAGGGGTAGCTGGGGTCGGGCATCAAGACCTCGTCGCCCGTGTCGATCAAGGCCAGGCAGGCCAGCTGCAACGCGGCCGAGGCGCCCGCCGTGATGGCGATGCGCCGCGCCGGCACCTGCACGCCAAAGCGCTGTGCGTACCAGTCGCTGATGCGCTCGCGCAGCGGCGCAATGCCCAGCGCCTGGGTGTACTGTGTGGCGCCATCGCGCACTGCCTTGGCTGCAGCCTCCTGCACCAGGGGTGGGGCGGTGAAGTCGGGTTCGCCAATGTTCAGGAAGATCATGGGCGAACTGCTGCTCGCCACTTCGGCCGCCAGGGCCTGGGCGGCCTTGGCGATCTCCATCACATAAAACGGTTCGATGCGCGCAGCGCGGGTGGATGTCTTCATGGCAGGGGCCGCGCCAGCGGCGGCGGAGTCTGGGGTGACGACCAGGGCGCCGGGGGCGAGATGGCGCTTCAGTCAGGCGTGGGGGCGTTACTTGCGGTTGGCGGAATCGGCCTGCACCTCGTCGGGCCGCAGCTTGGGCGCCAGGCTGCCGAGCACGCCGTTGACGTACTTGTGTCCGTCGGTGCCGCCAAACTCCTTGGCCAGTTCGATGCACTCGTTGAGCACCACGCGCCAGGGCACGTCCAGGCAGTGCTGCAGTTCGTACACGCCGATCCACATCACCGCATGTTCGATGGGCGAGACTTCCGCCAGCGTGCGATCCAGCACCGGGGTGATCAGGGCATCCAGGCCCGTCGCGCCTTCAATGCAACCGTGCAGCAGCGCGTCGTAGTGCGCCGCATCGGCCTTGTGAAAGCCCGCCAGGTCGCGCGTGAACAGGTCGATGGCCGTGGCCTCGTTGCGACCCACCAGGTGCTGGTAGAGCGCCTGCAGGGCAAACTCACGTGCACGGGTGCGGTTGGACTTGGCGGCGGCCTTGCGCGCGCCGGTGCTGGTCAGGCCGGTGCGCTTTTGCTTGGGGGCCGGAGTGTCGGGGGTGGCGTTGTGCTCGCTCATGACAGCTCGTCCAGCAGGTTGGCCATTTCCACGGCCACGTAGGCGGCATCGCGGCCTTTCTCGGTCTGGCGTGCGACGGCCTGGTCGAGGTTCTCGGTGGTCAGGATGGCGTTGGCCACGGGCAGGTGGTAGTCCAGCGCGATGCGCGAGACAGCCGCGCCCGACTCGTTGGCCACCAGCTCGAAGTGGTAGGTTTCGCCACGGATGATGCAGCCCAGGGCGATCAGGGCATCGAACTCGTCGCGCTCGGCCAGGGCCTGCAGCGCCACGGGCACTTCCAGCGCGCCGGGCACCAGCACGTGGGTGATATGCTTTTCCTGCACGCCCAGGTCCAGCAGCGCGGCACGGCAGGCCGCCGCCAGGGCGTTGGTGATGCTTTCGTTGAAGCGGGCCTGCACGATACCGATGTGCAGCTTCTTGCCGTCGAGCTTGTCGCCCGTTCCTTTTTCTGCGCCAAACATAGTTATTCCTTCGGGATGTAGCCGGTGATTTCGAGCCCGTAGCCCGCCATGCTGGGCATGCGGCGGGGCTGGCCCATGAGCTGCATCTTGTGCACGCCGCATTCGCGCAGGATCTGCGCGCCTACGCCGTAGGTGCGCAGGTCCATGCGGCCGCGCTCGGGCGCCTGGGCCGCACGGGCCGTGCCTTCAAACTGGGCCAGCAGCTGCGCGGCGCTTTCACCACAGTTGAGCAGCACGGCCACGCCACGGCCCTGGTTGGCGATGTATTGCAGGCTGGTGTCCAGCCCCCAGGAGTGCATGGAGCGGTTGAGCTCCAGCGCGTCGAGCACCGACAGCGGCTCGTGCACGCGCACGGGCACCACATCGTCCTTGCTCCACTGGCCCTTGACCAGGGCCAGGTGCACGGCGCCGCTGGGCTGGTCGCGGAAGGCGTGGGCGGTGAACTCGCCGTAGCTGGTGTGCAGCGTGCGTTGGCCCACTTTTTCCACCAGCGATTCGGTGCGGCTGCGGTACTCGATCAGGTCGGCGATGGTGCCGATCTTGATGCCGTGTTCGGCCGCGAACACCTGCAGGTCAGGCAGGCGCGCCATGGTGCCGTCGTCCTTCATGATCTCGCAGATCACGGCCGCGGGGCTGCAGCCGGCCAGGGCGGCGAGGTCGCAGCCCGCTTCGGTATGGCCTGCGCGCATGAGCACGCCTCCGTCCACCGCCTGCAGCGGGAAGATGTGGCCGGGCTGGACCAGGTCGCTGGGCTGGCTGTCCTTGGCCACGGCCACTTGCACGGTGCGCGCGCGGTCGGCGGCCGAGATGCCGGTGGTCACGCCTTCGGCCGCCTCGATCGAGACGGTGAAGGCGGTGCTGTACACGGTGCCGTTGCGCGCGGCCATGGGGGGCAGCTTGAGAAACTCGCAGCGCTCGCGCGTGAGCGTGAGGCAGATCAGGCCGCGGCCGAAGCGGGCCATGAAGTTGATGGCCTCGGGCGTGACATGGTCGGCGGCCAGAACGAGGTCACCTTCGTTTTCGCGGTCTTCCTCGTCCACGAGGATGACCATGCGCCCGGCGCGCATCTCGGCCACGATGTCATGTACCGGGGAAATGGGGGCGGGGGGGAGGGGGGGCGTCATGCGGGGAGGGCTTTCGTCGGTGGGCCGCAGGGGGACAGGCCGCAGCGCAGGTTCCCCGGTGCTGGCGCGGTGCGGAGGCGGGCTCCGAGAGCGTCCCAAAGAACATGCGATGCGGCGCTGCCGCACGGTGGGCCGCGGCGCTGTGCGCACGCGGGCCAAAGGATGGCATTTTAGTCCAGTGCGGGCCGCAGCGTGCCACGCAAACCCGGCGCGGTGGCGGGGTCAGATGGCCGGAGCCTCGAGCACCACGTCGGATTCGGGGTAGGCCACGCAGGGCAGCACGCAGCCGCTGGCACGCTCCTCGGGGGTGAGGCCCGGCCAGTCCATGGCGTAGCGCACCTGTCCTTGGGCCAGATGGCCGATGCAGGTGCGGCAGGTGCCGTTGCGGCAGGAACTGGGCCAATGGATGCCCCCTTGTTCCATGGAGAGCAACAGGGGCTGCTCGGGCCAGGCGTCGCATTGCAGGCCGTCGGGCTCGACCACGGCGGTGAAAAAGGGCACGGTGGGTGTGTTCATGGGGTCGTATCAGGGGGAGGAGGGCTGGCGGTTCCAGACCAGCAGCAGGTTGTTGGCGGGCAGGGCGTGGCGTGCTGCGAGGTGCAGGCCCGCCGCTGCGGCTACCTGGGCCACGTCTTCCAGTCGGCGGATGCCCCAGGCCGGGTGGCGCTCGCGCAGGCTGGCGTCAAAGTCCCGGTTGCTGGGCGCGGTGGGCACGCCGTTTTCCAGATAGGGGCCGTAGGTGACGAGCCGTCCGTTCGCGGCCAAATGGCGCGCCGCACCCTGCATCAGCCCGGCGCAGCAGGCCCAGGGCGCGATGTGCAGCATGTTGGCGCAGTAGATCAGGTCAAACGGCGTGTCGAACGCGGGCCCCTGGTGTGGCCAGCGGGGTTCCAGCACGTCCAGCAGCACCGGTGGGAGCACGTTGCGCACCCCGGCCTTGGTGCACCAGGCAGCGATCGCTTCGAACTGCGCGTCTTGCGCGTCACTGGGTTGCCAGGTCCAGCCGGGCAGGGCAGCAGCGAACCAGGCCACGTGTTGCCCGGTGCCGCTGGCCACCTCCAGCGCCCGGCCGGTGGACGGCAGCAGGGCGTTCAGCACCTGCAGGATGGGCTGGCGGTTGCGCTCGGCGGCAGGGCTGTACGACGCATTCTGCATAAAAATGGGCTCTAGCGCTTGTGGTGTAAGCGCTGACCGCTATCAATTCAGTAGTAAAAAAGCGCCAAATCGACCTTGCTGCCGGGGCGGCAGAAACAATGCCGTGGGTGCTGCAAAAACAGGCAATGCAGGGAAGCGCATTGAAAATCAATGACTTAGCGCCGTCATACAGCGCTTGTTCAGATTTATCCACAGGATTGTCCAGCGGCAGCCGGGATAAGTGGTGCGCGCGGCGCAATGGCCTGCATAAAAATCGGGCAATCTGCTGTGGGTCCTTACGAATCAAGCACTTGCGTGCCCTATACAAGGCTTGTCCAGAGTTGTCCACACGATTGTCCCGTGCGGGGCGGGATAACCCGAGGGGAGTCAGGCGACGGTGACACCCTTCCAGAACGCCACGCGGCCGCGGATGGCTTCGGCCTCGGGCTTGGGGTCGGCGTAGGTCCAGGCGGCCTCGGGGTTGAGCTCGCCGTCCACCAGCAGCGAGAAGTAGGTGGCCTGGCCTTTCCAGGGACACATGCTCTTGTGGTTGCTGAAGGTGAAGAACTCGCGCTTGAGTGCGCTCTCGGGGAAGTAGTGGTTGCCTTCCACGAGCACGGTGTCGTCGCTCTCGGCGACGACCACGCCGTTCCAGATGGCTTTCATCGGGTGTCTCCCATTACAAGAAAAGGGCTTCGAAACCGCCCTCGGGCAGGAACTGCCGCCCCTGCTGGCGCAGCCTGGTGGGGCCGGGCAGGGCGCGTTTGTGCTCGGCATGCAGCGGATCGCCAGGGTAGGCGATGGTGCGCAGGCCAGCGTCCAGGTGCGCCAGCGGCAGGATGGTGGGCGGGCGCTGGCTTCTTGCGGCGACCACCACGTCCTGCATGCGGGCGTACCTGGCCAGGTGCGCCAGGCTCATGATCTGCGGTGGCGCCAGTTCGATCTGGCCGTCGCGGTATTGCTCCAGTGCGGCGCGCGGCGCCAGCCACACGCTCTCGGTGGCTTCCTCGTTGTCGTGCGCAGCGGTCTGGTCCAGCGGCGCTGGAGCCACGAAAAAGCGCGTGTCAAAGCGCCGGGTGCCCATGGCGGGGGACAGCGGTGTGATCCAGCGCGACCAGGCGGCGAGCCGCTGCGTGGCCAGGCGCAGGCCCAGGTGGGACAGCACCTGCGCCAGGGGCTGCCCCTCGCGCAGCATGGCCCTGGCGCGCGGGGCGTCCAATGGAACGCCCGCCTGCAG
The DNA here is from genome assembly GCF_022760965.1 of Simplicispira sedimenti. Taxonomy (NCBI): domain Bacteria; kingdom Pseudomonadati; phylum Pseudomonadota; class Betaproteobacteria; order Burkholderiales; family Comamonadaceae; genus Simplicispira; species Simplicispira sedimenti. Next base: position 124,121 of record NZ_JAKVIJ010000007.1, on the reverse strand, counting down.
GGGCTCGGCCAGCAGCAGACCGCATTCCTCCAGTGCCTCGCGCAGCGCGGCCACGTGCAGGCCCGCCGCCAGGGGCGCAGTCAGATCGGGTTCGCCCAGGTGTGCGTGCAGCGCTTGGGGGGCTTGGTCGAGCGCGGCCAAGCTCTGTGCGTCCGAGTCTTGCGGATCGAGTTTGCCGCCGGGGAAGACGTACAGCCCGCCCATGTCGGTCATTTGGGCATGGCGGCGCTGCAGCAGCACTTCCAGGCCGCCGGGGGCGTCGCGCAGGAGCACCACGGTGGCTGCGTCGCGGGGTGTTTCAGGGACGGGTGTGGTGGTCATGGGCAAGGAAAAGCGCGCGCTGCAGGGTCACCCACTGTACAGGCTTGTATCGCTTTGTAGCGTAAAGTGCTGCGCCGAAGTCGCTTGTGCGACTTCGATCTTCGTTCAAGACACAGGAGTGAAAGCAGCATGGAACTGGATTTCAAGGGCCGCGTGGCCATCGTGACGGGCGCCGGCGGCGGCCTGGGCCGCCAGCATGCGCTGGCGCTGGCCAAGCGCGGCGCCAAGGTGCTGGTCAACGACCTGGGTGGCGCGGTGGATGGTAGCGGCGGCTCGGTGTCGGCGGCGCAGGCGGTGGTGGACGAAATCCGCGCGGCAGGGGGCGAGGCGCTGGCCAACGGCGCGTCGGTGACGGATTTTGCTGCGGTCGAGGCCATGGTGCAACAGGCCATCGACGCCTGGGGCCGCGTGGACATTCTGGTGAACAACGCCGGCATCCTGCGCGACAAGTCGTTCTCCAAGATGGACATGGCGGATTTCCGCCTGGTGGTGGATGTGCACCTCATGGGCGCGGCCAACTGCTGCAAGGCCGTGTGGCCGCACATGGTGGCGCAGCAGTACGGACGCATTCTGATGACCACTTCGTCCACCGGGCTGTATGGCAACTTTGGCCAGGCCAACTATGGCGCTGCCAAGCTGGCCCAGGTGGGCCTGATGCAGACGCTGGCCATCGAAGGGGCCAAGTACCACATCCACGTCAACGCCCTGGCGCCCACGGCGGCCACGCGCATGACCGAATCGCTGTTCCCGCCCCAGATCCTGGACGCGCTGCAGCCCGAGGCCGTGGTGCCCGCCATGCTGGTGCTGGTGCACGAGAGCGCGCCCACGCGCACCATCCTGTGTGCGGGCGGTGGCTCGTTCGAGGCAGCCCACATCACGCTTACCCAGGGCATCCACCTGGGCCTGGGTGATACGGTGCCGGAACAACTGGCGCAGCGCCTGGCGCAGGTGACCGAGCGTGCCGACGAGCAAGTGCCCGCCAGCGGGGCAGCCCAAGGCACGCTGGAAGTGCAAAAGGCGATGGCCGCGAGGGGCTGAGCAGGTGGGGCCATGACCTGCCGCAGCGCGGGTCTGCTCTTGGCGTGATAAGTTCCGGCCCCTGAACTAGAACTGCTGAGCACCATGAACACCTTGCAGGAACGCATCCAGCAGCTTTCTTCCGACCGCCTGGCTGGCATCCGCCGGGGGATCGAGAAAGAAGGTCTGCGCGTGCTGCCCACCGGGGGGCTGGCCCTCACGCCGCACCCTGTGGCGCTGGGCTCGGCCCTCACGCACCCGCACATCACCACCGATTACAGCGAGTCGCAGATCGAGCTCATCACCGGCGCGCACCTGGGGGTGCAGGACTGCCTGGACGAGCTCACCGCCATCCACCAGTACGTGTACCGCGTGCTGCAGCCCCAGGGCGGCGAGATGCTGTGGGTGGCCAGCATGCCCTGCAACCTGCCCACGGACGAGACCATTCCGCTGGCGCGCTACGGCAACTCCAATGTGGGCCGTGCCAAGAGCGTGTACCGCATGGGCCTGGGCCACCGCTACGGGCGGCGCATGCAGACCATTTCGGGCATCCACTACAACTGGTCCTTGCCGGGGGTGACGAACGAAGACTACTTCGGGCTCATCCGCAACTTCCGGCGCCATGCTTTCGTGCTGCTGTACCTGTTTGGTGCATCGCCTGCGCTGTGCCCCTGTTTTGTGGAAGGGCGCACGCACCGCCTGCAGCCGCTGGGTGCTGCTGGGCAGTCCATGTACCTGCCGCACGCCACCTCGCTGCGCATGGGGCGCCTGGGCTACCAGAGCGATGCGCAGGCCTCGCTGGCCGTCAGCTACAACGGCCTGCAGGGCTACGCCGATTCGCTGCACGAGGCGCTGACCCGCCCCTATCCAGCCTACGAAGCCGTGGGCATCCGCAACCCCGGCGGCGACTACAACCAGCTGGCCACCAGCCTGCTGCAGATCGAAAACGAGTTCTACGGCACCATCCGCCCCAAGCGCACCGTGCACACGGGCGAGCGGCCCCTGCATGCGCTGCGCGAGCGCGGAGTGGAATACGTGGAGGTGCGGCTCATGGATCTGGACCCCTTCGTGCCCGTGGGCATCACGGCATCCACCATGCGCCTGCTCGATGTCTTCCTGCTGCACTGCCTGCTGTCGGACAGCCCGCCCGACACCCCGGCCGAGATTGCCGAACTGCGCGCCAACCAGCTTCTGGCCGCAGAGCGTGGGCGTGAAAGCGGCCTGCGCCTGCAGCGCCAGGGGCGCGAGGTGCCGCTGGTGGAGTGGGGCGGCCAGATCCTGGCCGAATGCGAGCCCCTGGCCGCAGCCCTGGACACCACGCACCAGTGCAGCGACTACAGCGCGGCGCTGCGCGACGCGCAGGCATTGCTGGGGCGCCCTGCGGACACGCCGTCGGCCCGCGTGCTGGACAAAATCGAGACCTTGCACGGGCACAGTTTCTCGGCGTTCAGCCTGTCGCAGTCACTGGCGGCGCGTGATGCATTGATGGAGCGGCCCTGGCAGGACGACCAGCAGGCGCAGTTCGAGGCCATGGCCCGGCAGTCGCTGAGCGACCAACAGGCCATCGAAGCGGCGGACAGCCTGCCTTTTGAGGAATGGCGCCAGCGCTACCTGTCGCCAGAAGGCTTGCTGGTTTGAAGATTTGGGCTCTGATGGGTTTGCAGACAGCGCGCAAGAGGCCCGCACTACCGCACTGGACGTTGTGGGTGCGCATGGCGCGGCCGGGTTTTCTGGTGGTCACCGCCATCGGGTGCGTTCTGGGGATGGCGTCTGCCCAGGCTGCTGGAGCATTCACTTCGGCGGCGCTGGCGTGTGTGACAGTGGTGCTGGCGCTCATGCTGCATGCCGCGGCCAACATGTTGAATGACCACGCCGACGCCATCAACGGTGCCGACGCCGCCAATACCCAGGGCCTGTATCCCTTCACTGGCGGCTCGCGCATGGTCCAGACGGGGCAGGTGGATGCGCAGGACATGCACCGTGTGGCATGGATCCTGTTGACCCTGGTGGCCGTGGCGGGTATCTGGCTGGCCGCACGCACCGGCTGGGCCTTGCTGGTGCTGGTGCTGGGGCTGGCTGGCATGGCGCTGGGGTGGGTCTATTCCATGCCGCCGCTGGCATTGATGGCGCGCGGCCTGGGCGAAGTGGCGGTGGGCCTGGCCTGGGGGTTGGTGGTCGTGGGAGCCGACTATGTGCAGCGCGGGCAATTTTCGTTGCAGGCGGCCGCAGTGGCCGCTGGATTCGCGGCCCTGGTGGCCAATATCCTGATCGGCAATGGTTTTCCGGATGCGCCGTCGGACGCGGCGGTCGGGAAACGAACCATGGTGGTGCGGCTCGGAACGCAGCGCGCCGCCTTGGTGTACCTGGGCCTGGCGCTATGGGCCCATGGCGCGCTCGCAGCATGGGTGGCGCTGCATGTGCTGGCACCCACGGCGCTGTGGGGCCTGGCGTCTTTGCCGCTGTCCTTGGTGGCGGTGGCCTTGCTTTGGCGCCACCATGCCCAGCCACAGCGGCTGCGGCTTGCATTGGTGCTGGGCATCGCGGCGGCGTCCGTGCACGGGCTTGTGCTGGCGGCGGGTTTGTGTGCGACACAATAGGCGCCACTTTTTTCCAAAGCAAATTCATGTCCATCCAGTGGTTCCCAGGGCACATGCACCTGACACGCCAGGCCATTGCCGAGCGCGTCAAGAGCATCGATGTCGTGATCGAGGTGCTCGACGCGCGCCTGCCCGGCTCCAGCGCCAACCCGCTGCTGTCCGAGCTCACGGGCCACAAGCCCACGCTCAAAGTGCTCAATAAGCAGGACATTGCCGATCCTGAGCGCACAGCCCTGTGGCTGGCCTGGTACAACGCCCGGCCTGATACGCGTGCCGTGGCGCTCGACGCGCAGGACGCCGCGCCCGCGCGCAAGCTCATCGACGGCTGCCATCAGCTCGCGCCGAACCGGGGCGGCATGGCCAAGCCCATGCGCGTGCTGATCTGCGGCGTGCCCAATGTGGGCAAGTCCACGCTCATCAACACGCTGTCCAACAAGCGCCAGGCCAAGACCGGCGACGAGGCAGGTATCACCAAGCTGGAGCAGCGCATCGTCCTGGCCGATGATTTCTATTTGTGGGACACGCCCGGCATGCTCTGGCCCAAGATCATCGTGGCTGAAAGCGGCTATCACCTGGCCGCCAGCGGCGCGGTGGGCCGCAACGCCTATGACGAGGAACTGGTGGCGCTGGAACTGTTGCGCCGTCTGCAAGGGGCCTATGCGGACCTGCTGGAAGCGCGCTACCGTCTGGGCCTGAGTGCGCAGGCCATTGCGGCGCTGCCTGACCACGAACTACTCGAAGCCATTGGCCGCAAGCGCGGCGCAGTGATGAGCGGTGGGCGGGTGAATCTGCAGAAGGCGGCCGAGCTGGTGCTGACCGACTTTCGCAGTGCAGTGCTGGGCCGCATCACGCTGGAGACCCCGCAGGAGTTTGACGCATGGCTCGCCGTGGGCCAGGCGCAGGAGGCCGAGCGCAAGGCGCGCAAGGAAGAACAAGAGCGCCGCCGCAAGCGTCGCAACAAGGACGATTGAGTTTTTTGTCCCGGCATCCCGTGCAGCATTGCACAGGTTCGCTGCGCGCCAGATGCGCATGGGGTGCCAGGGCCGCCTATCATGCGCTCCAGCAAGTCACTGGAGGAATGGCAATGGCATTCATGCAATGGGCGCGCCGCATGGCGCTGGTGCTGGTGGGTTGTGCGGGGTTGTGGGGCGCAGCCCAGGCGCAGGACATGGCAGGCGCCAAGGACCACCCGGCCGTCAAGCGCTTTGGCGGCAGCAGTATCGTGGGCTACGAGGTGCGCAACTTCGACGCCGTGGAGTTCCAGACCTCCACCTTCAAGGAGTTCGACCTGGGCGCCGGGGTGCGGCGCTACGTGCAGCCGCCGCTGCAGCTCGAAGGCAAGCTGACCCGCTTATGGTACGAAGCGCCTGGCGACACGCGCGCGCTGGAGCTGTACCGCAATTACGTCAATGACCTGACGGCCGGGGGCTTTCAGGCGTTGTACGACTCCACCAAAGACCCTGCCGCAGGCAAGTGGACCAACTTCCTCGCCAGCTTCAGCAGCAGCAAGAAGGACTTCGTCAAGAACGCGCGCTCCGAGTACGTCATGTACGCGGCCGAGGCCAACACCATCCGTACCGGCACGTTCCAGAAGGACAACGTCACCGTGCGCCTGGTCGCTATCGACTGGCCCAAGGAAGACCGCACCTACAAGGCCCGGCAAGGCGCCTACATTGCCGTGGACGTGCTCGAAACCAAGGCCATGCAGCAGAACATGGTGGTCGTGAGCGCCTCGGAAATCGGCAAGTCGCTGATCACACAAGGCAAGGTAGCCATCTACGGCATCTACTTCGACACCGGCAAGGCCGATATCAAGCCCGATTCCAAGCCTTCGCTCGACCAGATTGCCGCCTTCCTGAAAGCCGAGCCTGGCGTCAAGCTGCACGTGGTGGGGCACACCGACAGCGTGGGCGGGTTCGACAGCAACCTCGCTCTGTCACGTCGCCGCGCCGAGGCCGTGGCGGCTGCTTTGGTCAAGGACTATGGTGTGGCGGCCGGGCGCCTGGTGGGCAATGGCGTGGCTTCTCTGGCCCCCGTGGCCAGCAACGCCAGCGAAGAAGGGCGTGCCAAGAACCGACGCGTTGAGCTGGTGTTGCAATAAGCACACTCCGACCGGGCGGCGCGTGGTGCCGCAGGGGGGAAACCGCTAGGATGCGTTGTCTCCATCCCACTCGGGTAGATACCGGTATGCAGCCGTACGCCCCCGCCCCCGACCTTGATGTGCCCGATGTCACTACCCGGCTTCTCGTGCGGGTGGCGGGCTGGGCCGTGCTGGCGATTGGTGGTGCCATCGCCCTCTTGCTGGCATTGGACCCTGTCGGTCAATCGACCAGCCGGATTCTTTTCAACCTGGGTGCGGGCCTGGTGGGTGGTCTGGCCCTGGTGCTGGCGCGCTTGCGGCATTGGCGGCTGGCGGCGCACTTGCTGGTCTGGGGCGTATGGTGCTTTGTGACGCTGGTGACCGTGCGCAATGGCGGGCTGCACGGGCCCAACCTGCTCAATTACCCCGTGCTCATTGTGCTTTCGGGCTGGATGCTGGGTGGGCGGGCTACCGTGGTGCTGGTGGCGATCACCGGCATGCTGTTCGGCCTTTTTTTCTGGGCGGAAGCCCAGGGCTGGATGCCCCAGGTGCCCCGGGGCAGTCGATGGGCCCATGGGGTGTACCTGGCGGGCATTCTGGTGCTCACGGCGGCAGCCACCTTGCTGTCGCGGCGCAACTACATGCAACGGGTGCAGGAGGCGCAGCGTACGGCCCACGAGCTGGCAGCCAGCGAGTCGCAGTTGCGCAAGCTGCTGCGTGCCGTGGAGCAAAGCCCCGAGAGCATTGTCATTACCGACCTGCAAGAGCGCATCGAGTATGTGAACGAGGCCTTTGTGCAGCGCACCGGCTATGTGCGTCAAGAGGTGTTGGGCCATGCAGCGGCCCTGTTTTCCAGCAAGGGCATGGAGGCGGCCCAACGCCAGGGGCTGCGCGAGACACTGGCCAGCGGCAAGGTCTGGGCGGGGGAGCAGACCAACCAGCGCAAGGATGGGGCGCCCTTGGCCGAGTCCGTGGTGGTGGCGCCCATACGCCAGACCGACGGCAGCATCAGCCACTATGTGGAGTACCGGCAGGACATCACCGAGCGCAAGCGTGCCGCGCAGGAAATCCACCGCCTGGCCCGCCATGACGCGCTGACCGGCCTGCCCAACCGCGCCATGCTGGTGGAGCACCTCCACGGGCTGCAGGAGCGCGCCGATGGGTCCCCGGCGACCTTGCACGCCTTGTTGCTGCTGGACCTGGACCGATTCACCGTGTTCAACGACGCGCGCGGCAGCGAGATGGGCGACCGCCTGCTGTGCGCCATGGCGCTGCGCCTGTCGCACCAGCTCCCTGCGGAGGGCATGCTTGTGCGCGTGGCGGGGGATGAATTCGCCTTGGTGCTGCATGGTCTCGGGGACGATGCACCTCTGGCGGGCCGCCGGGCGCTGGCCTTTGCGGACCAGGTGCAGGCGGCGCTGGGCCAGCCCCTGCGCTTGCAGGGCGACGCCGGCCCCATCCAATGGACGGCCAGTGTGGGTATCACGCTCTACCCCCAGGGGCCTGAGGACCAGGCGCACGATGCACTGCGCCGCGCGAGCATGGCATTGCACCGGGCCAAGGCCGTGGGCGGTGGGCAACTGGCCTTTTTCGAACAGGAGATGGGGCAAGCCGCAGAGCAGCGCTTCCAGTTGGAGCGGGAATTGCGCCAGGCCATCGGTGCCGGGGAACTGCGTCTGTTCCTGCAGTCCCAGGTGGACATGCAGGGGCGCACCACCGGGGCCGAGGTGCTGGTGCGCTGGCAGCACCCGCGCGACGGCCTGGTGATGCCGGGCGTGTTCATTGCGGTGGCGGAGTCGTCCGATCTCATCGTCCTGCTGGGGCGCTGGGTGCTGGAGCAGGCCTGCGCCTTGCTGGCCAACCCTGCGTTGGCGCAGCAGCGGGTGCGCCTGTCGGTCAACCTGAGTGCGCGCCAGTTTCGCCAGCCGGGCTTTGTGCAGGAGTTGCGGGCCCTGCTGGAGCGCACGGGCGCCGATCCGGCCTTGCTGACGCTGGAGGTGACCGAGGGCCTGGTGATCGAGGACTTTGACGATGTGGTCGCCAAGATGCGCGAGCTTGCCGCCTTGGGGGTGGAGTTCTCGCTCGACGACTTTGGTACCGGGTACTCGTCGCTGGCCTACCTCAAGCGCCTGCCGATCCAGGAAATCAAGATCGACCGCAGCTTTGTGCGCGATGCCTGCACCAACGCCGACGACGGTGCCCTGGTGGAGGCCATTTTGTCTGTCGCACGCCATTTCGGCCTGCGCGTGGTGGCCGAAGGGGTGGAAACCGAGGAACAGGCCAGCTACCTGAGGGAGCGCTCGTCCGCCATCATCTGCCAGGGCTTCCTGTACTGCCGTCCGCAGCCCCAGGAAGACTGGCTGCAGCGTCTCACGTAGGCATCCACGGCTGGCTGCGCAGCAGCATGTGCCAGTCGTCCAGCCAGTCGGGTTCGGGCATTGCCGGGGCAGCGGCGCCAAGATCCAGCCCGCTGTGCAACTGCAGGGGCTCACCACTCACCGGGTGGGGCAGCTCCAGGCTCCAGGCGTGCAGCCACAGCCGCTGGCGGCCCAGGTGTGCCGCCCACCAGCGGTTCAGCGGCCCCTTGCCGTGCGTGGCATCGCCCAGGATGGGGTGCGCAAGGTGCTTGAGGTGGCGCCGGATCTGGTGCCTGCGGCCGGTGGTGGGCTCGGCCAGTACCAGGCTGGCGCGGGTACTGGCAAAGCGCGCATCGCTGGCCATCGGCAGTTCCAGGCGCGCCAGCCGCTGCAGGCGGGTGTGGGCAGGCTGCGCAGCGGTATCCGGGGGCGCATCGTCCGGGCGCAGGGCGTGGTCCACCTCGGCCAGCGCGGGTGCCCAGCCGCGCACCAGGGCCAGGTAGCGCTTGCGCACCTTGTGGTGCTCGAAAGCCTGTGCCAGTGCGTGCGCTGCCTGGGGGTGCAACGCCATCACCAGCACGCCACAGGTGCCCTTGTCCAGCCGGTGCACCGGATAGACATGCTGGCCCAACTGGTCGCGCAGCGTCTGCACCACGAAACGGGTTTCCCCTGCGTCCAGCCCTGTGCGGTGCACCAGCCAGCCCGGCGGCTTGTACACCGCGACCAGGTGCGCGTCGTGCCAGAGGAGGTGCAGAGCAGTCATGGGGAGTGGGAGGAGAGGCGCGCATTGTGCTCCATGCAGACTGGGGGCCGCGCTGCTAGGATGCCTCCCCAGCGCAATCCTGAGGAGGTATCCGATGTCGGCAGGGGACTGGAAGGACATGTATGCGGCCGCCTTGGCGGGCGATCTGGCGCGGGTGCGGCACCACATTGCCTCGGGCGTCGATCCGAACTACCAGCACCCGGAAGTGATGTGCACGCCCCTGGTCGCGAGCCTGGTGCAGGGCCACGATGCCGTGGCCGACTTTTTGCTGGAGCATGGCGCCAGCCCACACCTGCGCTCGGATTTTGATGGGCTGACCCCTTTGGAGGCGGCGCGCAAGCATGGGCGGGACGTGCTGGTGCAAAAACTCCAGCAATTGGGCGCGCAGGACGCTGCCCCCTCGCTGTGGCGGCGTTGGCTGGGGATTTAGGGCGACACGCAATCAGCGTCGCCGCAGGGCCGTTGGATCGGCGATGGCAAGCGACAATTCGGGCATGAGAACCCTTCTTCCATTGCAACTGCTGGTCGCCCCAGACCGCAACGATCCCGATCCCCTGGTGCTGTACCACGGCAAGGGCTGTCCCGATGGCTTTGCTGCCGCCCTGGCGGCCTGGACGTTTTATGAAGGCCGTGTGCAGTGCCTGGGCCTGGACCATGGCCAGGTGCAGACCGTGGCCGACCTGCCGCCCCTGCAAGGCCGCACGGTCTATGTGCTGGACTTTGCGTTTGCACCCGAACTGCTGCGCGCCATCGAGGCGCAGGCCGCCAAGCTCGTGCTGTTGGACCACCACAAGAGCGCGGCCGACCAGTTGGACGGCTTCACCTGCCGCTGTGGCGTGGTGTTCTTCGACATGCACAAATCCGGAGCACGGCTGGCGTGGGAGTTCTTCCACCCGCAGGCGCCACTGCCGGACCTGGTGCGCTACGTGGAGGACCGCGACCTGTGGAGCTGGCAGTTCCCCGAGAGCGCCGCCTACCTGGCCGCGTTGGACATGGAGCCCCAGGACTTTGCGCGCTGGCAGGAGCTGGCCACTTTCGATGCGGCGCAAAACGCTAGCTTCATGGCGCGCGGCGAGGCCATGGACGAGAAGTTCCGCAAGCTCGCCAGCGACATGGCCGAGGGCGCCCAGCCCCTTCGCTTCAACGGCCAGGAGGGGCTCATGCTCAACGCGCCCAGCGCCTTCCACAGCCTGCTGGGCGAACTGCTCTCAAAGCAGTGCGGCAGCTTTGCCCTGCTGTGGTCGGCCGGGCAGGGCGGCGTGGTCAAGGTGGGTCTGCGCTCGCAGCGTGGCTACGACTGCATCCCGCTGGCGCACAGCATGGGTGGCGGCGGGCACGCGCAGGCCTGCGGGTTCCGCATGCCGGTCAGCCGTTTGCCTGAATTGCTGAGCGGGCGGTTCGAGGCATAGGCCTGCTTGCACCTACTGTTGCCGATGGCGGTATTTCCAGGGCGGCACCGGCTGCGCATCGGCCCACAAGCCTGAGCGCTCTGCGCGGGCCTGGCGCTGCAGGCGGGCCAGGTGCGGGTAGGCCAGCGCACGCGGCGCATAGACCCAGGCCATGCCCGCGCGCACCTGGGCGCTGGCGGCGTCCTTCCCCTGGCATTGCACCCGGGCCACGGTGCGGCCATAGTGGTCGCGGTCCACGGGTTCAATGCGCGCCTGCTGGCGCCAGCACAGGCGGGCCAGTTGCTGGCGCGCACGCTGACCGTAGGGCTGGCTGTGCTCCGGTGCATCGATGGCCGCCACGCGCAAGCGCACCGTCTCGTAGGCGCCTGGGTGACCGCAGCGCGCGGTCACAGAATCGCCGTCGCTGATGGCGACAACCAGGCAGAACAGGGCGGCAGCAGGCATGGAGGGGGATGCTGTAGGGCAGAAAGGCCCGCCACTATAGAGGCAAACGCATGCTGGCCAAGGCTGCCCAATTGGTGGGCAGTGCGGTGCAAGCCAATGCAGGCGCGGTTTTGGCGGCTTGTGCCAGGGCTTATCCACAGGGTGGCCCACAGAGACTGGGTACAAACCCCTGGGGCTCTACAGCACCGTGCCGGGTGCGCGGTGGTGGCTGCTCCTGGGGCGCCGCTGCGCAGACGGACATGGCCCGTGTCGCTGGGTTCTTTCTGCTGCTCGTGATGGTGTGGGATGGCGTGCTGCGGTGTGACAGACTTCAAAGAAAATTAGGCTCTAGCGCTTGATGGATAAGCGCAGATAGCTATAAAAATAATAGCATTTAACGCGCTGGAAGCGGTGCCTGGTGTGGTGAGGGCACCGGGGCGGCAATCCTGTGCAGCCCGGTTCCTATAATGCCCCCCGGCCCGCAGAGGGAGGCGGGCCCCACCATGAATCAGCGCACCCCAGGGCCTGCAGAGCCCGCACAGCAGCCGCCCCGTTTCTGGCACCGGCTCAACACCTTTTTCCTGTTCCCGCTCCAGTCCCAGCCGCTGACCTATGGCGGGCTGCTGGCCCTGTGCAGTCTGTTGATCTATCTGCTGCCCTCCCCCCTGGTGGCGATCGTCACGGAGCTGGGCATTCTGCTGGCGGCATCGCGCTATGGCTTCAAGGTCACCGCGCTGGGTTCGCGCGGCATTTACCGTGCGGAAGACTTCACCAGTCACTACGACGAAGACTGGAAGAACCTGCCCTGGAAGCTGTTCGCCCTGTTGGTGCTGCAATCCATGGCCGCTGGCTGGCTGGGCAGTGTGAAGCCCGTGCTGGGGCAACTGGCGCTGCTGGCCATCAGCTTCCTGCTGCCAGCCAGCCTCATGGTGCTGGTGCAAACGGGCAGCCTGCGCGCCACGCTGAACCCGGCCAACGCCTGGGCTGCGGTGCAGGTGGTCGGCTGGCCCTATGTGCTGCTGTGCTTTTTCCTGTTCCTGCTCAGCGAGGGCTCGGTCCTGGCCATGGCGTTGCTGGCGCCGATTTTTCCCGAGTGGCTGCTGCTGCCCTTGATCAACTGGGTGCTCATTTACTTCAGCTGGGTGATGTGCAGCCTGCTGGGCTACGTGATGTACCAGAACCATGAGGCCTTTGGCATCGACCTGCTGCCGGGGGCCGGTATCGACACGCCTGCGGTAGATCGGCGCACGCCGCAGCAGATTGAACACGATGCGACCGACGCCCTGGTGGCGCAGAAGGTGACCGAAGGCGACCTGGAAGGCGCCTTGGGCATTGCCTACGAACACCAGCGCACCCGCCATGACGAGCTGCCAGCCCAGCGGCGCTACCACCGCATTCTGGCGTTGGCGAACAAGACGCCCAGCCTGCTGGACCATGCGCAGCGCTTTATCCCACTGCTGCTGCGCCTGGGGCAAAACGCCGAGGCACTGCGCGTTTGCCAGACCTGCCGCGCACAGGACGCAAAGTTTGTGCTGGCCGAGGCTGACCACACCCTGGCCCTGGCCCGCACGGCCTGGGGCGTGGGTGACGCAGCGTTGACGCTGGCCTTGCTGGGCGGGTTCGACCGCCGCTTCAAGGGCCACGCCAGCGTGCCCCAGGCCTACGAGCTGGCGGCGCGGGCGCTGCTGCAGGGCATGGGCCGGGCCGACATGGCCCTCAAGGTGCTGGCCACGCTGGAAGCGCGCCACCCCAACGACGCCGCCACGCAAGAGGCGCGCTGGCTGCTGCGCCAGCACCTGCCGCCTGCGCCCAGCACCGCCTAGCGCGCCAGGCCAGGGGTGCGCAGCACCGGGCTGTCCGGCGCCAGCGTGCGCAGTTGCGGCAGCCACGCGGCGGCGCGTTCATGCTGGCCGGCATGCCACTGCGCGGCCACCAGCAGCCCCAGCGTTTCGCCCAGCAGCGGGTGGGTGGGTGCGGTTTGGTGCAGGGCCTTGAACAGGCGCTCGGCGTCGCCCCATTGCTGGGCGCGCGCAAAGCGGCGGGCCAGATGGGCCATCACGTCGGGTTGCAGGCGGGCGCCGGGCCGGGCCTTGTCCAGGTAGGTGCGGAAGGCCGTGTGCTGGAAGGCCAGGGTGTCGGCATCGTGGGCCTGCAGCTGGAAGATGCGGCGCGCCGCGCGGTGAAAGTCCTCGCCCTCAGGCCAGAGCTGCGCGGTACTGAACCAGGCTTCCAGCGTGGGACGGTCCTGCGGGCGCAGTTGGGCGGCGGCGCGCCACTGGGCCAGTGCCTGCTCGAACTTCAGCCCCTGGGCCAATTGGCGTGCCCGCGCCACATGGGCCTGGAAGTCCAGGTCTTCCTGGTGGTCGGTACGGACGGGGGTGATGGGCACCTCCAGCGGCTTGCGCCGCACGGCCATGGTCAGCGCCATCAGGCCCGCGCCGGCGATCAGTCCGCCCAGGTGGGCCATGTAGGCCACACCGCGCCCACCCAGCCAGTGCTGCAGCAGTTCATTGAGCATCCAGGCAGGCAGCAGCAGCAGGGCGGGGGCCGTCACATAGTTGAAGTAGAAGAACAACTGGTAGAAGAAGCGCACCCGCCGCAGCCGGTAGAGCACGGCGTACATGCCCATCAGCGCCGATACCGCGCCCGAAGCGCCCAGTCCATAGCCGCCCATGCCCGCGTAGGCCCAGCCCGCCAGCAAGGACGCGCCGATACCTCCCAGCAGGTAGTACGCCAGGTACGGCCCTCGGCCCAGCGCCAGCTCCACCGAAAACCCAAAGAGGAACAGGAACACCATGTTGCCCAGCAGGTGCCCGGTGCTGCCATGCAGGAAGGTGGCCGTCAGCCAGGTGATGGGGCGCCAGGGTGCGTCCGCGTTGTAGTCTTGCGCCCAGCGCTCGGTGAAGGGAGGAGGTTGCAGCGCTTCGTAGTGCGCGCGGGCCTCCTGCCACTGGGCATGCTGGGGCGCGCTTTGCGGCACCACCAGCCCGGCGTGCAGGCGCTTCTGGAACACGGTTTCGGACTCCATCCAGCGCAGCAAATACTGCCTGGCGCCTGCCTTCTGCAGCTTGTGGGCCTTGGCAGCGTCCTTGTGCCCTGTGTCGTCGAGCCAGGCAATGAACGGGGGGATCTCCAGCGCGGGCAGCGGGCTTTGCAGGTAGTAGGCGGCGGCACGTTCCTGTGCGGCCTCCTCGGTGCGCTGCGGGCCCCAGAACACGGCCATGTTGATGAGGATCAGCAGCACCGTCATCCAGGGCGGATTGCGCCAGGTGGGCCGACTGTCCAGGGGGATGGCATAAAACATCGCGGCATTGTGCCGGGTTGTCGCCTGTGACCCGATCCTGCGTTGTCCGCTTCTGTGGCGATTTTGGGAAAAATATGCCTCTGGCGCTTGATGGATAAGCGCAAGCAGCTATCAAAAAATGAGTGCTTGCCTTGGGTACACTGCGCGGTCAACGCATATCGAAAGGGACGCAAGAACATGCAGACAACAATGACCCGAGCGCAGGGGGTGGGCCGTGCCGCACGCTGGCTGGGGGCGGCCCTGGCGATGGCCGCGATGGTGTGGACGGCGCTGCCGGCGCAGGCCAAGGACGAGACGGGCCTGTGGGGCCAGCGCATGGTGCACAGCGAGGAACTGCCTGCAGAGGCGGTCGCGCGCTTTGTGCGCTTTCACGAAAAGAATGTGCAGACGCCCGCAGAAAGCGCGCGCAAGGTCCCGCCGGTGCTGGCCGATACGGTGGCCTGGACGGGCAAGGAGCTGGACTTCACCACCAAGCAAAGCCCGTACACCCTGGTCATCAAGGTTCAGGGCGTGGCGCTGGCCGACGGTGATGTGGGGGCACGCCTGGTGGGCGGCTGGGTGCTCGACGGCGCCACGCGCACGGGCCTGATGCCCGAGCTGGCGCATTCCAAGGCCAGGGCGGGCCAGGTGCTGGAATTGGTGGGTGCCGCGCTGCCGGTGACGCTGAAGGAAGACCGCAAGATCGCCCCGGCGGTCGAGTTCTCGGGCATGCGCAACCTGCGCATGGACAGCGTGCGCATCGAGGTGTGGTCGGGCATCCGCACCTCCTCGCCGCTGGAGCTGTTCATGTCCTGGGTGCCGCTGGTGCTGGGCGTGGTGTTTCTGGGCTTTGTCTGGTGGGCGCGGCGTCAATAGGCTCAGCACCCGCAGGGGCCGCTATTCCAGCGGCATCCCTGGCTTCCAGGCGTCGGCCAGGCGGCGTGCCTGGGCCGCATCCGTGATGGACATGCGCGGCTCCAGCGACCGGATGGCGCCCTGCGCCCAGAAGGCGCTCTGGTTGTTCGGAGTCATTGATTCCTGCGTCGGGTTGGCGTTGAAGTCGCGCATGGCCAGCTCCAGCAGCATCAGCGCTTGCACCGGGCGGTAGCCCACGCCGGGCAGGTCCTGCGCGTAGAGCTTGCCCAGGCTGTACAGACCGGTGGAGTCGCCCGCCCTGGCGGCCTTGCGGTACCAGTTTTCGGCCAGGCTGGGCTGGCGCATGTCCTGCGGGCCTTTCTCATAGATGTAGCCCAGCCACACAGCGGCCAGGGCCGAACCCTGCTGTGCTGCCTTTTGCAGCCATTGCAGGGCCAGGGTGGGGTTCTTGGGCATGCCGCCACGCCCTTCCCAGTGCATCAGCCCGAGCAGCACCATGGCCCTGGGGTGGCCCTGCTGGGCCATGGCCTCGACGGTGGGCAGTGCCTGTTCGCTCTTGTGGCTGCGCCAGAGGCCCTCTGCTGCCTTGAGCTGGGCTTCTTCGTCCTGGCGCACCTTTTCCTGGGCCACGGTCTGGGCCTGTGCATCGGCGGCGGCACGGGCGGCGCGCTCGGCGGCTTGGTAATGGCGGGCCTGCCATTTCCAGCCCACCAGGCCCAGCAGCAGCACCATGCCCACGGTGAAAACAATCAGCGCCCAGGGTCGCTCGGGTGTGCTGGAGACCGATGCCCGGCCAGGCGGCTGCGGCGACTGTGCCTGGGCGCTGCGCTGTGCCGCCTTGCCGGCCGAAGCCTTGCGCGTGGACGGCGGGGGTGCAGTGGCGCCTGGCTGCACCTTGTCATAGGCCACGCCACAGCGTGGGCATTGCCATTCGGGGGCCGTGTCGCTGGCCTGGCGCACGTACTGGCAGCGCGGGCAGCCGCGTTGCTGGGGCGTCTCTGGTGTGTCCAGGGGTTCCAGGCTCAGGGAAGAGATGCTGTGGTTCATGGTGTGGTGGACGGAAAGGCGCCGGTGAGCCAGGTGTAACGGTTTGCAGCGCCGCGTGGATTGTGCCGCAGCTCCACTACCATCGGCGGCCACGCGTCGGCACGGCCGCTGCACCCTTGGAAACGGAGACTCCTGAATGCTTGGTTTGTTTGCTCCCACCCCGGCCTTTTCGCGCGCAGCATGGGCCTGGGGGCTGGCGCTTGCCGTGACGCTGCCCGCAGGGGCTCAGACGCCGGCGGCCGCACCGGCTGCCGGTGCCCAGGCACCTTCGGCGCTGCAACGCTGGCATGTGCGCTACGACCTGGGGCCGGACGGGCGCGCCACCATGACGCAGGAACTGCACAACCAGGTGCTGCAGGCGGGGGCGCTGGAAGACCTCAAGACCTACAGCATCGGGTTCAGCAACGGTATCCAGCAAGGCCAGGTGCTCGAGGCCTACACCCTCAAGCAGGACGGGCGGCGCATCGATGTGCCTGCCAACAACTTCCAGACCCAGACCAGCGATGGCCACCAGGGCGGCAAGCCGTTTTTCTCGGACCGCACGCGCATCACGGTGGTGTTTCCGGAGCTGGCCGTGGGCGACACGGTGGCCGTCAAGTACCGCATCGAGGACAAGGAGGCCATCTTCCCTGGCGCGTTCTCGGTGGCGCACAGCTTCTCTCCGTTCATGGTGCACGCCGACAGTCGCATCACCGTGCGTGCGCCCAAGGGGCTGCCCTTGCGCTTCGAGGCCCATGGTCTTGACGAACAGCCCAGCGCAGAGGAGGGCGAGCTCAGCGTGCGCGAGTGGCGCTACCGCAACCCCCAGCCACGCACCTGGAACGAGGCCGATGAGGGCGTCTGGCGCCTGGAAGAAACCCCGGTGCTGTTGGCCAGCACCTTTGCCGACTACGCCGCCATCGCCCGCGCCTACGGCGAGCGTGCGTTGCCCAAGGCCGAACCCACCGAACGCTTGCGCACGCTGGCGCAAAGCATCGTGGGCACCGTGCAGGAGCCGCGCGAACGCGCCCGCCTGTTGTACGAATGGGTGTCCACCCACATCACCTACGGTGGCAACTGCATTGGCGTAGGGGCCGTGGTGCCGCGCGACACCGACACCGTGCTCGAGAACCGCATGGGCGACTGCAAGGACCACGCCACCTTGCTGCAGGCGCTGCTGGGGGCGGCGGGCATCCGCAGTGAGCAGGTGCTCGTCAACGCAGGCGATACCTACGACCTGCCGGGCCTGCCGGTGGTGGCCAGCGCCAACCATGTGATCAACTACCTGCCCGACTGGCAGATGTATGTCGATGCGACGGCCAAGCAGATTCCGTTCGGCCACCTGCCTGCCAATGCCTATGCCAAGCCGGTGGTGCACGTGGGCTCGCAAGACCCGTTGCGCCGCATTCCCGCAGGCCCCGCCGCACAGGCGGTGCAGCGCGTGCACACCACGATGCGGGTGGCCGCCGATGGCAGCGCCAGCGGGCACCTGCGCGTGGAGTTCGAGGGCACCCAGGCGGCGCGCATGCGTGCCTACATGCGCGAGCTGCAGGCCGACGCACAGCGCGATTTTGTGCGCAGGCTGCTGGCGCGCTCGGGCTACAAAGGCAAGGGGGAGCTGGACCGGGGCGACCTGTCGGACGCGTTGCTGCTGTCCGACCGCTACGCCGTGGAGCTGCGCTTTGACATCGACAACTTCCTGCAGTCGGGCACGCAAGGGGCCTTTGTGCTGGCGCCGGTGGTGGATTTGCCCCTGTCGGTGGTGCGCCTGGCGGTGGGCGACTTCACCGCGCCCCAGCGCCGCGTGCGCTGCTACGGCTACCACAGCGAGGAGCGCTACGACATCACCCTGGCGCCCGGCGTGCAGTTCACGCGCCTGCCCGAGGCGTTCGACTCGCGCCATGCCACGCTGGACTACCGCGGGAGCTACCAGCGCACGGCCCAGGGGGTGCAGGTGTTGCGCAGCCTGCACGACCACACGCCCCAGGGCCTGTGCGAGCCCGGCTACATGCGGGATTGGATTGCGCAGGCGGAGCCTGTGGCGCGCAGCCTGCAGGGCCAGGTGTTCTACCGCCTGCAGAAGCCGACGGCGGCAGCGACCAGCAAGAACAGCGGCCCCAAGAAAAAGGCGGTACGCAAACCCAAAAGACGCTAGGGCCTGTTCACACTATTTTTACCAGTGCGAACACGGTGCAAACCGCGCCAATCTAGGCCCGGGCGTGCAGGGGGCACTGCGTCAGCGCGGTGCGCCACCGGCCAGGGCGATGTCGCGCGCGCGCTCCAGCGTGGCCTGGTCCGGGGGCTGCACCGGCCAGCCTGCCAGGTGCTGCTGCGCGATCTGGCTCAGGGCACCGATCCAGGCAGGGCTGTCGTTCAGGCAGGGGATGTAGTGGAACTCCTTGCCCCCCGCGTGCACGAAGGCCTCGCGCGCTTCCTGGGCGATTTCTTCCAGTGTTTCCAGGCAGTCGCTGGTGAAGCCGGGGCACACCACGTCCACACGGCGCGTGCCGCTCTGGGCCAGCGCCACCAGGGTGGGCTCGGTGGCGGGCTCCAGCCACTTGGCCTTGCCAAAGCGCGACTGGAAGGTGAGCTGCCAGCGGTCCTTGCGCAGACCCAGGCGCTCGGCCAGCAGGCGGGCGGTCTTGTGGCCTTCGCAGTGGTAGGGGTCGCCCAGGTGCAGGGTGCGTTCGGGCACGCCGTGAAAGCTCATCACCAGTCGGTCGGGCTGGCCGTGCTCCTTCCAGTGCGCTTCGATGCGGCGGGCCAGGGCTTCGATGTAGAGTGGGTCGTCGTGGTAGCGGTTGACGAAGCGCAGCTCGGGCACATGGCGCTGACGGCCCGCCCAGGCGTACACCGCATCGAACACGCTGGCCGTGGTGGTGCCCGAGTACTGCGGGTACAGCGGCAGGATGAGGATGCGCGTGGCGCCCTCGGCCTTGAGCGCGTCGAGCTGGCTGGCAATGGACGGGTTGCCGTAGCGCATGGCGGGGCGCACCAGCACGTTGCAGCCCGCCTCGCCGAGCCAGCCGCGCAGCAGCGTGGCCTGCTGCTGCGTCCAGTAGGCCAGGGGTGAGCCTTCGGGGCGCCAGATGCTGGCGTACTTGGCGGCGGATTTGGCGGGCCGGGTGCGCAGGATGATGCCGTGCAGGATGGGCAGCCACAGCAGGCGCGGAATTTCGACCACGCGCGGGTCGGCCAGGAACTGGCCCAGGTACCGGCGCAGTGCGCTGGGGGTGGGGGCGTCGGGCGTGCCCAGGTTGCACAGCAGCACGGCGGTGCGTTGGGCCTGGCCGTGGGTGTAGGCGGGTTCGGACTGGAAAGGCATGCCGCATTCTCGCCCAAGGGCGGCGGCCCTGGCGGCACGGCCTCAGCTTGTCATTGCGCGAGAGCCGCCTTTTTGCTTGGCCTCGTAGAGTGCGCGGTCGGCGCGTTTGAGCAGGTCTTCGGTGTGCAGCATGGCGGCGTCCACCTCGGCAATGCCGATGCTCAGGGAGCCGTCCCAGCAGGGCTGGGCCTGGGCGGTCAGAAAGGGCTCCTGGCTGTCCAGGATTTTTTGCGCGGCCCGCACTGCGCCGTGCAGGTTGCTGCGCGGGCAGATGACGAGGAACTCATCGCCACCGATGCGGCAGACGATGTCGCTGCTGCGCACGGCATTGCGCAGTCGCTGGGCCAGGTGGCGCAGCAGTTCGTCGCCCACGGCGTGGCCGAACTGGTCGTTCACGGGCTTGAAGTGGTCGGCGTCCAGCAACAGCACGGACATCGGCGTGCCGTCGCGCCGCGCCTCGGCCCACAGCTCGTTGAGCGCGGCCACAGCAAAGCGGCGGTTGGGCAAGCCGGTGAGGTCGTCCTGGCTGGAGAGCATTTGCAACTGCCGGTTGGCGTATTCAAGGTCGGCCGTGCGCTGGGCCACGCGCTGCTCCAGATCGTGGTTGAACTTGCGCAGCTCGGCGTTGCTGACCGAGAGCATCTGCAGCAGGCCGCGCAACGCGTTCATCAGCGGCTCCTGGTCGGCCAGCGATTCGCGGGTGTCGTCTTCGTAGGCCTGTGCGGGTGTTTTGCCCGCCCGGATGGCCAGGGCCTGCCGGGCCATGCTTTGGTCTATGCCCAGGATGTGGTAGGTCAGCCAGTGCACCAGGTAGTCCAGCAGATTGCGTGTGCGCTCGGTGCTGATGCCGTGGTTGACGTTGCCCAGCATCTGCACTTCCCTGAGGAAGCCGCGGTGTGCAGCGCAGTGCTGTTCCTGGTGCCTGGGATCCACGCCGCTGCGCTGCATGTGCCATTCTTCGTCGCTGAAATGCTCCTGGGCGTAGCGTGCGAGGGCATCGCGCGCAGCTTCAAAGTCCCTGGGATGGATGTCCTCGGCGGACATGCACAGTTCGCTGAGCCCGTTGATCAGATCGACGAGCTTGCGATGCTGTTCGTCCACCGATGGCAGGTGCGTGACGAACGCGTCGTTCCAGGCAAATAGGGCGGTCATGGGACACAGCGGGGGCAGGGCGTCTCCATTGTGTAGCCAGATGTTGCCGCATGGTGTGGTGCTCTGCCCAGATTGCGCTCTCGTGCCACCGACTGTAGGCACTGCGCGACAGAAGAGAGGCGGCGGTCTTGATGTCCTTCAAAGCGTCATGTTGTGGTGCGAAAGCACGGTCTTTTTGACGTGCACGCTGATGATGGCCACCACCTCGTCGGGTTTGGCGGGGCGCAGCAGTTGTTCGGATTCCACCGCCACCTTGGTGACCAGCGAATCGTCTTCCAGCAGGCAGAAAAAAGGCGTGGGGTCGGGCTGGGGTGGCAGTTCGGTGCGGCCCTCCATGGAGCCGTGGGGCACGCGCAGACCGTCGAGCAGGGTCTTGAGCCGGTTGTCGATGTCGCCGCCGTCGGTGATCAAGGTGCCGCGTGGCTGCTGGCGGAACAGCAGCACCGACAGCTCGGCGTACAAGTCCAGCCGCTGCGTGACGAGCGGCGCGAACAGCAGGCCGCCCTTTTCGACGATGACCGAGGGCTTGTCTGGCAGCGCCGGGTGGGCCAGCAGGCTGGACGCGGCGTCCTTGAGTGGGCGCTCGCGCCACAGGCGCTGCAGCTGCGGGTGCAGGGCGCGGCGGATTTCCCACTTGTGGCCAGACTTGGCGCCCTGGCCGTGCAAGGGGCCTTCGTAGATCAGGCGGAATTCCATGGCGTGGGTTCCTTCAGATCATGAACACGTTCTCAGAAAGCCACCAGGTCGAAGTCGGCCTTCTTCACGCCGCACTCCGGACAGGACCAGTCCTCGGGCACGTCGGCCCAGCGGGTGCCGGGTGCCAATCCGTCCTGCGGGCGGCCCTGCGCTTCGTCATAGACCCAGCCGCAGACGGCGCACATGTACATCTGGAAGGGAGGGGCTTCGTGGGACTGCATGGGTGGCAAGGGTGAAGGTGTTAGTGTGCATTGTGCCGCGATGCGCCTGAGGCCAGATTTTTCATATTAAAAAAGCACCTGGCGCTTATGGATAAAGCGCGAGGTGCTATCAAATATGGAGTAACTTGGCGGCGGTTGCATGGGGCCCCGCCGCCTTGGCCCTGGGGAGCGTCAGAACTTGACGGTCACCCCCACGTTGAACGAACGGCCCATGCCCGGTACGCGCACGCCCCAGGGCACGGCGGTGCCAGCCATGGTGCGACCCTGGCCCACATAGGCGCCACCTTGGGGGTGGTTGTAGAAGCGGTCGAACAGGTTGTCGATGCCGAAGTCCAGGCGCACTTGCTTCCATTCGTAGCTGGCGCGCAGGTTCACCAGGCCGTAGCCAGCGGTGGTCAGCTCGTTGCGCTCGGCGTTCACGCGCGTCTTGCCGTCCACCACCTGCAGCTCGGCGCTGGTCGTCCAGGCGCCCAGGCGCTGGGTCAGGGCCACGCGCGCGTTCAGCGGCATGATGTTGTAGAGGTGGTCGCCCGTGGTGCGGTTCTTGCCGTTCACATAGCTCAGCACGCCGCTCAGCGTGAACTGGCCCCACTGGCCGTGCTTGCCCAGGTCGGTAAAGCCCGACAGGTCAAAGCCATGCAGGCGTGCGTCCTGGTTCAGGTAGCGCAGATAGACAAAGGCGTTGCTGGCCGTGAGGTTGGCGTTGGTGCAGGCCGACATGCCGCCACCGCCGCCGCAGCGCTTGGCGTCGATGTAGTTGTTCACGTAGGTGAGGTAGGGCGTGAACTTGACACCCCAGCGCTCGCCCGTGGCGTCGTGCCAGTCGGCCGTGGCGCTCAGGGTGTTGGCGGTCTCGGGCTTGAGGTCCGGGTTGCCCACGTAGCCGTTGCCGTCGCCCACCAGGTTGATCATGCGCATGGCCATGCCGCCGGTGGCCCAGGTGTAACGCTCGTACAGGTTGGGCGAGCGCGTCTTGTGCGCAAAGCCGAACTCGTAGCTGGCGTTGGCATTGGGCGTGTAGCGTGCCAGCGCGGTCAGGTCGATGTTGCTGTCGCTGCGCTTGCGGTCCTTGGCGTTGAAGGCGTTGGCGTCCATGTCGTAGCTGTTGTTGTAGCCCTGCACGGCGCCGCTGTTGGTGCGCACATGGCTGCTGCGCAGGCCGATCTGCGAGAGCCATTGCGGGTTCCAGCGGGCTTCCCATTCGCCATACACGTCAAAGCGGTCGCGCTGGCCGTCGCGGATGTTCCAGAAGGTGTTGGGTGCCATGCCGCCGCCCGAGGGCAGCCACCAGTCGTCCAGGCGGTAGTTCTGCAGCTCGCTGCCCACGCGCAGCGTGTCGCGTGCCGACAGGGGCAGCTCGGCCTGAACGCGCAGGCCGGTGGTCTTGCCCTCGGTGTCCATGGGCATGCCGGGCACGTTGCCTGCGGGGCCGTACCAGTATTGCTTGTCCTCGCCGTAGTTCATGCTGTGGCGGGTCTTCTCGTGGTACGCGCGGGCCTGCAACTGGCCCCAGGCGTAGTTGCCCTGGTAGCGCAGGTTGAACTGGTGGCTGTCGTTGCCCGTCATGTCCATGCGCTGGTTGGGGTAGTTCTGGTACGGGATGTCCTGCAGGCCCAGGCGCATTTCGACCAGGTGGTTTTCGTTGCGCAGCGCGTAGGCGAGGGCGTGGTTGGTGGTCTTGTAGCTCGAAGAGCCCACTACGTCGCCCGGCAGCCAGCGGGTGGGCTTGTCGGTGGCGGCAGCGCCCGCGGGCTTGAAGACGTCGCCGGCCTTGTAGTCATCGGCCTTGGCGGTAGAGCCGTCGTAACGCAGGCTCATCTGTTCGGTGGCGTAGGTGGCAGACAGGTTCAGACCCACGCCGTCGCCGTTGCTGCGGTAGTGGGTGCCCGCTTGGCCCTTGAGCAGCTTGCCCTGGCCAGCGGCGGCAAATTCGGGGGGCGCCGATTCCACCTGGATGGTGGCGCCAATGCTGTCGCCGCCCACGCTCACGGGGGTGACGCCCGCAAACAGGCGCACCTTGCCGACGCGCGAGGGGTCGATATAGGACAGCGGCGGGTTCATGTGGTTGCCGCAGGCAGAAATCAGGTCCATGCCATCAACCTGGATGCGCAGCCGGTCATCGGCCAGGCCATGCACGCTGGGCAGGCTGGAAACGCCGCCTGCGCCGTACAGGCTCACGCCGGGCAGGCCGCTGAGCAGATGGGCAGTGTCGCTGGTGCGGGTGCGGTTGGCTTCGATCTGGTCGGCAGGCACTTCGCTGACGGCAGCGGGCTGTACCGCCGCCTTGGATGCCTTGACAGTGACGGGTTGCAGGGCGGCCTCTTGGGCCAGGGTGGCAAACGGCAGGCTGGCGAGCAGGGCGCACAGCGGCAACAGGGCAAAGCGATGGCGTTCGCCAGCGCCTGTACGAAGAACAGGTTTCATGGTGCGTGGAGGTGTGGGATAGCGTGTTTGCCGACGGACGCAAGGCCCGGCAAACGTTGTGGCGACCCGCAGCCGGAGAGGCTGCGGGCCAGTACCAAGAGAGAAAAATACCCGTCAGGCCTGTGGTGGTGCCTGGGCTGGTGGGTAGAGGCTCGCGTGCCGCAGCGCCAACACGGGCGCGGGCAGGTAACTGAAAAGGGTGGCAGGTGGGAGGGCCTGCGTGGAGCTGTGAGTGTTGCCGGTGTGTGCAAGCGTGCTGGTCGCTGCGAGGGTGCAGACGGGGCAGTTCATCGCTGCATCGACCGCGCTGTGGTCGCTGGCTGCGCCGGGTTCCGCAGTGGGGTTGCCCTGCGCCTGGCAAATGTCAGCGCTGACCACGGTCTGGGTCAGCATCTGCCCCAGGTGGGTGGTGCTGATCTGTCCCATCCAGAACTGTGCCCAAAACGCCAACACCGCCAGGGCCAAGCCCAGACGGATGCGGTGCGTAGGAAGTGCGGAAGGGGAAGCCACGTTGCAAATTGTGAAGCAGCCCGGCGCGGTGCGCCTTGTCGTGCGTCAAGTGGACGCGAGGTCACACGCACCACAAGGGCTTGCGTGCTGCGGTATTCTCTGGCTCCACTTGATCTGGGGCCATGGCGCCTCGAAGCTGCAGTGACCGCATCTGCCCTTGATATTTCCCGCATCCGAGCCATCACACTCGACCTGGACGACACGCTGTGGCCGATCTGGCCCACCATTGCGCGTGCCGAGGCCGTGCTGCTGGACTGGCTTGCGGAGCATGCGCCTGCGACCCGCACCCTGCACGCATCGACCGCCGCGCTGAGGGCGCTGTGCGACCGGGTGCAGCAACTGCGGCCCGAACTCAGCTGCGACCTGGGCGCCTTGCGCCGCGAGTCCATCCGTATGGCGCTGCAGCAGGCGGGCGACCCGCCCCAACTGGCCGAGCCTGCCTTCGAGGTCTTTTTGGCCGAACGCCAGCGCGTGGATCTGTTCGATGACGCACTGCCAGCCTTGCAGTACCTGAGTCGCCGCTGGCCCGTGGTGGCCCTGTCCAACGGCAATGCCGATGTGCACCAGATGGGTCTGGGGCACTACTTTCATGCCACCGTCAGCGCGCGCGAGGCGGGTGTGCCCAAGCCGGATGCACGCATCTTTCACCAGGCCGCGATGGCCGCAGGCGTGGGACCGGACCAGGTGCTGCACATCGGCGACGATGCGCATCTCGATACCCAGGGGGCCATGCAGGCCGGTATGCAGGCGGTGTGGCTCAACCGGGCGGGAAGCGATTGGCCCCTCGGTTCTGCGCAGCCGCATGCGACCGTGGCAAGCCTGCACGCATTGCCCGAGTTGTTGACACCTTGATTTCCATTTCACCCGGAACACCCTATGAGCCCAGACTCCGCAGCCCTGCCCCCGGTGCGCTCCGTCCCCTTCACGAGCCCCTTGTCCTGGTTGGCACGGGGATGGCGTGATTTATGGCAAGCCGGAGGCGCCAGCCTGGTGCAGGGCGCCGCCGTGGCGGTGTTCAGTCTCTTGCTGTGGGTGCTGGGGCGCGACAAGTTTGGCTTGCTGGTGGGCGCGTTGTCGGGCTTTCTGGTCATGGCACCCGTGCTGGCGACGGGGTTCTATGTGCTCAGCCGGTCCCTCGAACGGGGGGAGCCCGCCCGCATTGCGGTGGTCTTGCGAACGTGGTTGTTCTGGCAGAGCCACTACCGCAGCCGTTGGGACCACGACTACTGGTGCCTGGTGCGCCTGGGCCTGTTGTTGGCACTGGCCGGCACCGGTTGGGTGCTGACCTCCGCTGCCATGATCACCTTGCTGGCGCCAGCGCCGGTACGCACTCCCCACGACTTTTTGCTGCTGGTGGTACTTGCCAAGGACAACAACCTGTTCGAGCTCTGGTTGGTGTTGGGGAGCGTGTTGGCCGCCCCGATCTTTGCGTCCAGCGTGGTGTCCATTGCGCTGCTGCTGGACCGGCGCATTGGCCTGTGGCGTGCCGTGCTCACCAGTTGGCAGGCCGTGTTGGCCAACCCTGTGACCATGGCGATGTGGTCCTTTCTCATTCTGGCCCTGGTGCTGGTGGGTATGGCCACTTTCATGCTGGGCCTGGCGCTGGTCATGCCCTGGCTGGGCCATGCGAGCTGGCATGCCTATCGCGACCTGGTGGACTCCAGCGGTTTGCCCGAGCGACAGCCCCGCTCGGAAGAGCCTGGCATGGGGCATGAACAAGACAAGGCGATCGGATCGTGATTTTTGGATATACCGAGGCCGAGATTTCGGCGTTTTTCCTCACCTGGGGCGTGGGTGCGTTCATCCTCTTCATGGTGTTCATCATCGGACAGCTCGCCTGGGAATCCAAGGCCGGAAAGTTCGGTACCTTTGTGATCTTTTTGGGCCTGGGCGTGGGCTTCCTGGGCTTTTTGGCAAAGTTCATCATTCAGTGGTGGCTGGAGCGCTGACCGCGTCCGCTGCTGCTTTTGGAGGCAAGACAACATGGGTCTCACCATTTACGGCATTGCGGCATCGCGCGCGGTGCGACCGCTGTGGGCGGCCACCGAACTGGGGTTGGCGTTCGAGCATGTGCCCACCCCGTACCAGAACGGTGGCACGCGCACGCCCGAGTTTCTGGCGCTCAACCCCAATGGCCACATCCCGGTGCTCGTGGATCGCCGCCCTGAGGGCGAGGTCGTGCTGTGGGAAAGCATGGCCTGCACGCTGTACCTGGCGCGCCACCATGGCAAGGGGGATGGCAGCGACCTGGCCCCGGCCGATCCGCACGAGGATGCCGAGGCCCTGCGTTGGAGCTTCTGGACCGTGAACGAGCTGGAGGCCGATGCGCTCACCGTGCTCATGCACCGCCTGGCCATGCCGCCAGAGCAGCGCAAGCCCGATCTGGCCGACGCCGCCGAAAAGCGCCTGAAGGTGCCGTTGCGCGTGCTGGAGCAGCATCTGCAGCGCCAGGCGGAGCGCGGTCAGGACCATCTGGCCGCAGAGCGCTTTACCGTGGCCGACCTGTGCGTGGCCAGCGTGATGGGCTGGGTCAAGCCCGCACGCGCCTTGTTGGAGGCCCACCCTGCCACCCACGCCTGGTTGGCGCGCTGCCTGGATCGTCCCGCGCAGCAGGCCATGCGCGCCTTGGCACGACAGCAGCACTGATTTTTTGCACCGTGGAAGACGTGCGAGCTATCGGCTCGCATGGCTCTTTACCGGAACTTCACATGGGGTTTGCGGGGCTGTCTGTGCTGCTGGGCACAATCGGGGCATGACTATCGGTTTGCGTTGGTTGGATTGGCGCCCCGTGGCAGGGACTCTGGGCTTGGCGCTGCTGTTGCAAGGGTGTGCCCATCGGGCCCCCGTGGCGTCCGAGTCCCCAGGGGCTGCACTGCCGGTGGCATGGAATGCGCCCTTGCCTGCGGGCGTAGCCGTATTGCCTCAGGCCGACGATCTGGCGCGTTGGTGGGAGCGCTTTGGCGATCCGCAACTCAGCGCCCTGGTGGCGCAGGCCTTGCAGGCACACCCCAGTGCCCTTTCCGCCCAGGCGGCCTTGCGCCAGGCGCGGGCCCAGGCACGCGTGCAGGCAGCGGGGATGCTGCCCGATGTCTCGCTGTCGGGCTCGGCCCAGCGCAGCCGATCGGGGGGGCAGACGGGCAACAGCTTCCAGGTGGGGCTGGATGCGGGCTGGGAGCCCGACCTGTTCGGACGCCTGGACGCCGGCGTGCAGGCCAGCGAGGCCGATGCCCGCGCCGCCCAGGCGAGCCTGGAGCAGGTGCACGTGTCGTTGTCGGCCGAGGTCGCCCTGCAATACATCTCCCTGCGCAGCCTGCAGCAACGCCTGGCGATCGCCCAGCGCAATTTGGAAACCCAGCAGCAGACCTTGCAGATCACCGACTGGCGCGTGCAGGCCGGTCTGGCCACCTCGTTGGTGGCTGAGCAGGCCCGCGCGGCGGCCGAGCAGACGGCGGCGCAGTTGCCGCAGTTGCAGGCCAGCCTGGCGCAGGCGCGCCACGCGCTGGCGGTACTCACCGGTCAGGCGCCTGCAGCGCTCGATGCTGCACTGGCAGCACCGCAGGCGGTGCCGCAGCCGTCGCAGGCCCTGGCGTTGGACATCCCCGCCGACACCCTGCGCCAGCGCCCGGACGTGCGGGTGGCACAGGAGCGCGTGCAGGCTGCGCTGGCGCGCGTATCGCAGGCCGATGCGGCGCGCTACCCCAGCCTGCGCCTGTCGGGCAGCCTGGGCCTGCGCGCGCTCACGCTCGGTGCGCTGGGCGACAGTGCTTCGCTGGTGCACTCGCTGCTGGGCAGCGTGGCCGTGCCACTGTTCGACGGCGGCGCCACCCAGGCCCAGGTGCAGGTGCAGCAGGCGGCACTGGAGCAGGCGCGCCAGGCCTATCAGCTGGCGGTGCTCACGGCCCTGAAAGAAGTGGAAGACGCCCTGGTGGCACTCCAGGGCGAGGCCGCGCGCCTGGCCCACCTCCAGCAGGCCGCGCAGGCTGCGGGCAACGCGGCCTTGCTGGCCCAGCAGCGCTACGCGAGCGGACTGATCGACTTTGCCTCGGTGCTGGAAACCCAGCGCACCCAATTGGCCACGCAGGATGCCCTGGCCACGTCCCAGGCCAATCTGGGCTCCAACCATGTGCGGCTTTTCAAGGCCCTGGGGGGTGGCTGGCAATGACGCCGTGCCATGCCTGCCCTTTTGACGATCCATTGCTGTACCCATGACCACTTCTTCGTCCGATTCCGCCACCGCTGCCAGCCCGGCTGCCGTGCGCGATGTGCAATCCCTGCTGGGTGCCGAGCACCCGCGCCGCTGGTGGCTCCGACCTTCCGTGTGGGTGGGGTTGCTGGTCTTGCTCGCCATGGGTGCTGCGGGGTGGGCCTGGATGCAGCAACGGCGCGACACCCAGGCGCCGCAGTACGTGACCGAGGAGGCGCGGCGCGGGGCCATCACGCTCACCGTCTCGGCCACGGGGACGCTGCAGCCCACGCGCTCGGTCACTATTGGCAGCGAGCTGTCGGGTACCGTGCGCCAGGTGCTGGTAGATGTGAACGACCGCATCAAGAAGGGCCAGGTGCTGGTGGAGCTGGACACCGCCAAGCTCTCGGCGCAGGTGCTGCGTTCGCGCGCATCGCTGGCGTCGGCGCAGGCGCGGCTGGCGCAGGCCCAGGCCACGCAGCGCGAGGCACGGGCCAGCCTGGGGCGGCTGGAGGAAGTGGCCCGCCTGTCGGGTGGCAAGGTGCCTTCGGCGGCCGAGTTGGATGCGGGCCGCGCCGCGCTCGAGCGTGCCCAGGCCGATGAGGCCAGCGCCCGTGCCAGTGTGGAAGACGCCCGCGCAGCGCTCGCCAACGATGAAACCAACCTCTCCAAGGCCTCCATCCGTTCACCCATTGACGGCGTGGTGCTCACGCGCAGCGTGGAGCCGGGCAATGCCGTGGCGGCGTCGCTGCAGGCGGTCACGCTGTTCACCGTGGCCGAAGACCTGGGTCAGTTGCAGCTGCAGGTGAACGTGGACGAAGCCGACGTGGGCGCCGTGCGTGTGGGCCAGAAGGCCAGCTTCACCGTGAGCGCCTACCCATCACGCCGCTACCCGGCGCGCATCACCCGCGTGGCCTTTGGTTCCACCAAGACCGACAACGTGGTGACCTACACCACCTGGATGCAGGTGGACAACGCCGACCTGAGCCTGCGTCCCGGCATGACAGCGGCCGCCACCATCACCGCCACCGAACGTACCGACGTGCTGCTGGTGCCCAACACGGCCCTGCGGTTCACGCCGGTCAGCGCGGCTGCGGCGCCCGAAGCCGGGGCCTCCGCCCAGGGCGGTGGGGGCATCGTGGCGCAGATCATGCCGCGCGCGCCCAGGTCGTTTTCGCGCGGCGGCTCGGGCAACGGCAAGGGGCCGGGCCAGGGGGCGCGCAGGCAGGTGTGGGTGCTGCAGGACGGCAAGCCCCAGCCCATGGCGGTGCAGGTGGGCATCAGCGATGGCCGCATGACCGAGGTCAGCAGCGAGCAGCTCCAACCGGGCATGGCCGTCATCACCGACCAGCGCAGCAGCGGGGCGCGTCCATGAGCGCAGCCGCCCCCAGCACACGGAACCTTGCCGAGGACGGCATGCCGCTGATCCGGCTGCGCGGCGTGACCAAGGTCTATGGCGAAGGCGCACTGGCGTTTGCGGCGCTCAAGGGGGTGGACCTGGACATTGCACGCGGCGACTTCGTGGCCATCATGGGGCCCAGCGGCTCGGGCAAGTCCACGGCCATGAACACGCTGGGTTGCCTGGACCGTCCGACCACGGGCGACTACCTGTTCCAGGGCGTGCATGTGGAGTCGCTGACGCGCGATGAGCGCGCGCGGCTGCGGCGGCGCTTCTTTGGCTTTGTGTTCCAGGGTTTCAATCTGCTGGCGCGCACCACGGCGCAAGAGAACGTGGAACTGCCCCTGCTGTACCGGGGCGAAAGCGCCGCTGTGCGGCGCCAGGCGGCAGCGCAGGCGCTGGACGCGGTGGGCCTCAAGGGCTGGGAACACCACACCCCGGCCGAACTCTCGGGCGGGCAGCAGCAGCGCGTGGCCATTGCGCGCGCCATTGTCACCAACCCCGCCGTGCTGCTGGCCGACGAGCCCACGGGCAACCTGGACACCCAGCGCAGCGTGGAGATCATGGAGCTGATTGCGCGCCTGAACCGGGAGCGTGGCATCACCGTCATCATGGTGACGCACGAGCCCGACATGGCAGCCTACGCGCGGCGCGTGGTGCGTTTCGTGGATGGCGTGGTCGAAAGCGACCGCCTGAACCCCGAACGCGCGGGCGCCCCCGAGGGCCTGACCGCGCAGGAGTCTGCCTGATGTGGCTCAACACCCTGTGGTTGTCGCTGCGCTCGATCCGGCGCAACCTGCTGCGCTCGTTCCTCACCATCCTGGGCATCGTGATCGGGGTCAGTGCCGTCATCACCATGGTCACCCTGGGCAATGGGGCCACCCTGGCGGTGCAGAACCAGATATCCAGCCTGGGCACCAACCTGCTGCAGGTGCGCCCCGGGCAACGCATGGGGCCAGGCAGCGGCGGTGCTCCGGCCTTCAAGGACGTGGACGCTGATGCGATCGCGCAGCAGATCGGCGGCATCCAGGCCGTTGCGCCCGAGGGCCGCACCGGCAGCACGGTCGTGGCGGGCGGGCGCAACTGGACGACCAGCATCATCGGCAGCACCAACGCCTGGCTGGAGACCGGCAACTGGCAGGTGCGCTCGGGCCGGGCCTTCAGCCCCGAGGAAGTGCGTGCAGGCTCCGCCGTGTGCCTGGTGGGTTCCACGCTGCAGCGCGAGCTGTTTGGCGGCCAGGATCCGGTGGGTCAGCAACTGCGCGTCAAGGCGTTTTCATGCGAAATTGTTGGCGTGCTGGGCTCCAAAGGGCAGGGCGCCTTCGGCAACGACCAGGACGATGTGGTGCTGCTGCCCCTGGCCACGCTGCAGCGCCGTGTGACCGGCAGCACCCGGGTGCAGACGCTGCTGGTGTCCATGCAGGAAGGCAGTGACCCCGAGCGCGTGAAGGCAAGCCTGCGCCAGTTGTTGCGCGAACGGCGCAAGCTGGCCGAAGCCGACGAGGACAACTTCAACATCCTTGACACCAAGCAACTGGCCGACACGCTCTCGGGCACGACCAAGGTGATGACCACGCTGCTGGGCGCGGTGGCCGCCGTGAGCCTGCTGGTGGGCGGCATCGGCATCATGAACATCATGCTGGTGAGCGTGACCGAGCGCACCCGTGAAATCGGCCTGCGCCTGGCCATTGGTGCGCTGGAGCGCGAGGTGTTGCTCCAGTTCCTGATCGAGGCCGTGGTGCTGGCGGCACTCGGCGGCCTCATCGGCATCGTGCTGGCCACCGGTGCCTCGTTGGTGCTGGCACAGGCCATGCAGGTGCCGTATGTCTTCAGCCCAGGGGTGAACCTGCTGTCGTTTCTGTTCTCGGCAGGCATCGGGGTGCTGTTCGGCTACTTTCCGGCGCGGCGCGCCGCGCGCATGGACCCGATCGAAGCCTTGCGGCACGAGTGATTAACCATAAAAAATGCCCGCAGCGCTTTATCTGCGGGCGTTAGTAGCTATAAAAATAATAGCTTTACTGGTGCGGTCAATGCACCGTCAGTTCCACGGCTTGCGGTTGTGCGTGGGCCAGCGTCAGTGTGAGTACGCCGTGCTCCAGCTTGGCGGTGCTGGCGGCAGTATGGATGGGCTGGCTGAGTTCCCAGGCGCGGTGCACCTGGCGCGGTGCGTCTTCGCTGCTGCGCACCTGCACGCGTGTGCCCTCGATGCTGATCTGCAACTGCTCGCGCGCCAGGCCTGGCACATCGATCTGCAGGGTGGTGGCCTTGTCGTCCTGGGTGATTTTCACGCCCGGTGCAGGAGCTGCAGCGGCCTGCAGGCTGCTGCGCACCAAGTGCTGCCATGCGGCGTCAGAGCGGTGGGGCGCACAAGCGGCGCGGCGGGTGACGGGGGTGAAGAACATCAGGGTAACTCCTATACACTGCGCGGCCAGGGGTGAACCGCATGCCCCTGCAGATAGGCATCTGCCTGTGGATTTCAAGAAAGACCAAGCATGAATACTTTGAGCTTTGCCGGGTTGAAATCGGCGCTTCTCACCCCAGGGCGCGCAGCCTGTGCGGCCATCGCTCTGGCGGTGCTGGCCTTGCCGGTCAGCCATGCGCAAACGGCGGCTCCTGCGCCTGCTGCGGCCGCGGCAGTGCCGGTCAAGCTGGCGCTGATCGAAAGCCTTTCGGGGCCGTTTGCCAACACCGGCGAGGCCGTGTTTCGCAACATCTTTTGGGCGGTGGAACGCGTGAATGCACGCGGTGGCGTGCTGCTGCCTGCCGCCCAGGGCGGCATGCGCCCCTTGCAGGTACAGCGCTTTGACAGCAAGGGCCAGAACGAGGAGGCGCTCTCTGCACTGCGATCGGCCATTGACCAGGGGGCCCGCATCGTCATGCAGGGCAATTCCTCGGCCACGGCGGCGGTGCTGATCGACGCCATCAACAAGCACAACGAGCGTGAGCCCGACAAGCGCGTGCTGTTCCTCAACTACTCGGCGGTGGACCCCATCCTCACCAACGAGAAATGCAGCTTCTGGCACTTCCGCTTCGATGCCCATGCCGACATGCGCATGGCGGCCCTCATGGACGTGCTCAAGTCCGATGGAGCGGTCAAGAGCGTGTACCTCATCGGCCAGGACTACAGCTTTGGCCAGGCCGTGTTGCGCGAGGCGAAAAAACAGCTCGCCGTGCAGCGGCCCGACGTGGCCATCGTGGGTGACGAACTGCACCCCGTGGGCCGCGTGAAGGACTTTGCGCCCTACGCTGTCAAGATCAAGGCCAGCGGTGCGCAGGCGGTCATCACCGGCAACTGGGGCAATGACCTGACACTGCTGGTCAAGGCGGCGCGCGAGGTGGGCTACACCGGCAGCTTCTACACCTTCTACGGCAACGCCCTCGGGGCCCCCGCTGCCATTGGCGACGCTGGGATCGGCAAGGTGGTGGCCGTGGCCGACTGGCTGCCCAACGTGCCGGGCGCGCAGAGCGAAGCCTTCTACCAGGCCTTCCGCGAGCGCTTCCCCAAGCCGCAGGACGACTACGTGCACATGCGCATGCAGCTCATGGTGGAGACGCTGGCCCAGTCCATCGAAGGTGCGGGCAGTGTGGAAGCCACCGCCGTGGCGCGCCAGATGGAAAAGGCGCGCGTGCAACTGGCCGGCCGCAGCGGCAGCATGCGCGCGGCCGACCACCAGTTCCAGCAGCCGCTGGTGGTGGGTGTGATGGACAAGCAGGGCGCGGCCGGTGTCAGGTTCGACGTGGAGGGCTCGGGCTACGGCTTCCGCGTGGTGCGCGATCTACCGGCCGACAAGGCACAGCAGCCGCACAGTTGCCAGATGCAGCGGTATTGATCCTGGAGTGCGCCGACATCCGCGCAGAGGTCAATACCACTGCGTGACCATCTCGGGCTGGTGCGCCACCTTGAAGAACCAGCGGCGCGCGCCCTGCACGTCAAAGCGCTTCCAGTGCGCCGGGTCCTGGCGCAGCCGGTCGGCAATGGCGTACATGGCCAGCGGGTTCATGCCCATGCCGATGTGGCTGGCGTGCACCTCGATGTTCTCGGTGTGCGCATGCCTGGTGGGGTTGATGCTGCACTGCCAGGCGACGATGCCGTCGGTCTTGCTGTAGATGGATGTGGTGGGCACCGGAGGCGGCTTGCGCACCTCTGCCAGCAGGTCTTCGTCATGGCTTTGCTGGCCGCTGACCAGGTTGTAGAAGCGCCAGGCATTGGTGGCCTTGGGGTGACCCGTGAACGGTGTGCCCAGGGTGATGACGCAGCGCACCAGGTCGGGCATTTCCTTGGCCATTTCGCGCGCATAGACGCCGCCCAGGCTCCATCCGATCAGGCTGATCTTTCCGCCGTGTTGCTGGTGCAACTGGTGCACCCGTTCGCGGCAGGTGTCGAGCACACCGTCGCGGGGGCCCAGGTTCAGGCCCTGCTTCCAGCCATGGGCCTGGTAGCCATGCTGCTTCAGAAAGCGGCGCAACGCCAGCGTGCTGATGTCCGATGCGCCCAGGCCAGGAAAGACCAGCACCGCATGGCCATCGCCCGAAGGCATGCGGGAGAGCCAGGGGAAGACGGCTGCCATCGCCATGGCCTCCCAGGGCGCACGGGCCTCCAGCAAGACCAGGCCCAGTCCGGGCGGTGTCAGGTGCAGGCCGGTGTCATCGCCGCCGGTGGGCTCTGGCTTGGGTGTGGTTTTGCGGGAGGGGCGGGGCATGGTGCGTGCGCAAAGGGTGAGAGCCATGTGCCCATGCTAGCGAGCGCGCTGGCGTGGGGCGGGCGCGCTAACCCTAGAGGGCAGTCGCGTGCGCGACACCTTGGGGAGCGTGGCGGGCACGGGGAGCGCCCGGAGTTCATCCCAGGCCCCGTCCAGTGCCGCTGCCAGCGCTCTGACATCGGGCAGGGCGGCGGCGTCGGCCATCAAACCGAAGTCCATGTGGGCATCGAAGCTCTGCACCGTGATGTTCAGTGCCAGGCCGTGCACCACGATGCTGGTAGGGCAGTTGGCCCGTACGCGGGCACCGGCCAGGTAGATCGGCACCTGCGGGCCGGGCACGTTGGAGATCACCACATTGGCGACCTGCGGCAAGCGTTCGGCCATCCGTGCCTTGCCGTAGAGCGAGGCGGCGGCTTCCATCAGCCAGGGGATGCCGATGGATGGGAAGTCGGTGGGCAGAATGCTTTTCATTGGCCCCATGGTCGTTTTCATGGCGCTGCTGGCGGCGAGGATATGGGCCAGGCGCTTGGCCGGGTCGGCCAGGTGGGTGCCCAGGCTGATCAGGCTCATGGAGGCCTGGTTGTCCGACCGGACATCTCCGGTCTGGCGCAATGAGATCGGCACCGCCGCCACCAGGCTCTTGCGTGGCAGCTGCGTGCGTTGCTGCAGATAGCTGCGCAGTGCGCCGGCACACAGCATCAGCACCATGTCGTTGAGCGTGGCCGCATGGGCCTTGGCCAGCGCCTTGAGCTCCTGTAGCGGCACGCTGGCCGAAGCAAAGGCCCGGGTGCTGCCGACCGTCACGTTCATGGGGGTGGCAGGCGCGAGCGTCACATTGCCGGTGCCTTTGCCGAGCAAGGTCTTCAGGCTGAATGCGCCCCTGGCGGTGCGGGCCACCGTGCCCAGCGTGGCAGGCAGCTCGCGTGCCATGCGCACCACCTGGCCGGCCTCGTTGCTCAGTGCGCCGCGCAGCATCTCCACCATGCCGATCTGAAAGGTCTTGCGGCGCGTGGGCGGGCGCAGTTCGATCTCGCGCGGCTCGGGGCCCAGATCGAACAGCACGTTGGCCAGTGCCACGGCGGCCTGGCCGTCCACGGCGGCATGGTGCACCTGCGAGTACACGCCCACCTGCTTGTGGCCGCTCGCGCTGCGTGGCAGACCGTCGATGACATGGATGCGCCACAAAGGTCTGCTGCGGTCCAGCAGCTGCGGATGCAGGGTGGAAATCATGTCCTCCAGCAGCGTGCGTGCGTTGGGCACAGCGCCCTCCTTGCGCGTGCGGCGGGGCAGCTTGTGCTCCACCACGTGGTAGGCCAGATCGGGCTCGGCATCGACCCATGCCGGATTGGCCAGGTTCAGCGGCATCCACCACAAGCGCCTGCGCAGGGCCGGTGTCGCGGGCATGCGCGCTGCGTAGTGGCGCCGCAGATCGTTCACATACCGCCCACGGTAGCCCGAGGGCAGTTCCAGCAGGTACATCGCGCCCACGTGCATGGGCATTTCGGGGGTCTCCAGGTAGAGAAAGCTGGCGTCCAGTCCTGAAAGCTGCTTCAGTGGCATGCAGGGTCTCCTGTGGGCGGGGCGCGGAATGTCAGGCTGGCTGCAAGGCGCCCATGGCGGGCGAGCGCATTGCGTTGGGGCGCCAGTGAACCCGCACATCAGGATACGCCAACAGACGCGGCTCCCCAGCCCACAGGCGTTGGCGGAGCCTGTTCGGTATTTGGCGCCATCCGGTCGGTGTTTCGTCGCATCCCTGCTGCGCAAGGTGATCGCCGTCTAGACACTGCCGGCATGTTCAACCCTGCCCAGGAGATGGCGACATGCCCTACCCCTTGCTGATGTCCGTGGCCTGTGCGGCCCTGATCGCGGCTGCGCCGCTGCCCGCCCAGGCGGTGCCCGATGCCCAGTTCGAGCCTGCGTTCCAGGTGTTCATGCGCGCTTCGCAGGGCGAGGAGTCGGCGATTGCGCAGGCTGCGGACGCCTTTGCTGCCTTGCTCAAGGCCGAGCCCGCCAACCCTGTGCTGCAGGCCTACAGCGGCGCTGCCATGGCCATGCGGGCGCGAACCACCATGCTCCCCTGGCGCAAGATGGCCTATGCCGAAGACGGCTTGGCGCAACTGGACAAGGCCCTGGCCCTGTTGGCCCCGGCGCACGAGGCCGTGGGCCAGAACCAGGTGCCTGCCGTGCTGGACGTGAAGCTGGTGGCGGCCAACACCTTCTTGGCCCTGCCGCGCATGATGAACCGGCATGACCGAGGCCTGAAGCTGCTGACCGAGGTGCGCAGCAGCCCCTTGCTGGCGTCGGCCCCGGCGCCGTTCCGCGAGGCAGTGGACAAGGCCGTTCGCAAGGCCGGGCTGGAGGGCGCGCAATGACGCACGCCCCGGCAGATGCCACTGCGCCGGTGGTGCGCCTGCGCGGCGTGCGCAAGACCTACCGCCTGGGCGCGCATGTGATCCCCGCGCTGCAGGGCGTGGACCTGGAGGTGCGTCGCGGCGAGCTGCTCGCGTTGACCGGGCCTTCGGGCAGCGGCAAGAGCACCATCCTCAACCTCTGCGGCCTCATCGACACACCAGACGAGGGCGACATCGCGCTCTCGGGCACGCCCGTGCAAGGCCTGGATGAGGTGGCGCGCACCCTGTTGCGACGCGATGCGCTGGGCTTTGTGTTCCAGAGCTTCAACCTCGTACCGGTGATGACCGTGGCCGAGAACGTGGACTACCCGCTGTTCCTGGCGGGCGTGCCCTTGCCCGAGCGGCGCGAGCGCGTGGCCCGCCAACTGGCCGCCGTGGGCCTGCAAGACCACGCCCGGCACCGGCCCGATGCCCTCAGCGGCGGGCAGCGCCAGCGCGTGGCGATTGCGCGTGCGCTCATCAAGCGGCCGCGCCTGGTGATTGCCGACGAGCCCACCGCCAGCCTTGATTCGCACACCGCCGACCAGGTGCTGGACCTGATGCGCGAGCGCGGCCAGGCCGAGGGCGCAGCCTTTGTGATTGCCACGCACGACGAGCGCCTGACGCGCCGCTGCGACCGGGTGGTGGCCTTGCTGGACGGGAGGATCCAATGAACGGCTTGTGGATGTGGCTGAAATTTGCCTGGCACAACTGCCTGCGCAACCGGCGCCGCTCGCTGGTGACGGCATCCATCGCCATGCTGGGTACGGCGGCCATCCTGCTGGCGGGTGGCTTTGCGCTGTTCACCTACGAGAGCCTGGCCCAGGCCGCGGCGCGCGATACGGGCCACCTGGTGCTGGGCACGCCAGCGCACTTCAGCGCCGATGAAGACATGCCCCTGCAGCACGGCCTGGACGATGTGGCCGCGCTGCGCAGCGTGTTGCTGGCCAACCCGGCCGTGCGGGCCGTGCTGCCGCGCGTGGTGTTCAGCGGCCTGATCAGCAACGGTGACAAGACCGCCGTGATGATGGCCCAGGGCGTGGAGCCCGACGCCGAATTCGCGGTGAAGGGGCCATTC
Source organism: Simplicispira sedimenti (assembly GCF_022760965.1). Classification (NCBI taxonomy): domain Bacteria; kingdom Pseudomonadati; phylum Pseudomonadota; class Betaproteobacteria; order Burkholderiales; family Comamonadaceae; genus Simplicispira; species Simplicispira sedimenti. The sequence goes on along the minus strand of NZ_JAKVIJ010000007.1, from coordinate 85,891 downwards.
CTCACCGTGCAAAGCGGCACCTTGCTGGAAGGCGATGCTGCGCAGCCGCAGGTGTTGCTGGGCGCAGACCTGGCACGCAGCCTCAAGGCCACGCCGGGCAGCAGCCTCACGCTGCTGGCCAGCACCACCGAGGGCGCCATGAACGCCATGGACGTGGTGGTGGCAGGCACCTTCAGCACCGGCGTGCCTGATGTGGACAAACGCGCCGTGTACACCAGCGTGCCGGTGGCGCAGCAACTGCTGGCCACGCAGCGGGTGTCCAGCCTGGGCGTGTTTCTGGACCGCATGGAATCCATCGCCGCCGCCCGCGAGCGCCTGGCGCAGCAGTTTGCACCCTTGCAGGTGCAGACCTGGGAGCAGCAGGCGTTTTTCTACCGCTCGGTGCGCGATCTGTACAACCGCATCTTCGGGGCGCTGGGTGTGGTCATTGTGGTGATCGTGGTCTTTGTCGTCACCAACGCCATGGCCATGGCCGTGATCGAGCGCACGCGCGAAATCGGCACCCTGCGTGCCCTGGGCACGCTGCCCGCACAACTGCTGCGCAGCCTGGGGCTGGAGGGCATGCTGCTGGGCGGTGCGGGCGCGCTGGCCGGTGCGTTGCTGGCGCTGGCGGTGTCGTTGCTGCTGTATGTGTTTCCTGTGGACATGCCGCCGCCGCCGGGGCGCAGCGTGGGCTACCCGCTGAACATCAGCATCCACCCCACGCTGTACCTGCTGACCATGGGGGCCATGGTGGTGCTGACCCTGCTGGCTTCGCTGTGGGTGGCACGCAAGACCGTGCACATGCCGGTGGTGGATGCCTTGGCGCATACATGAAACACCCCCCTGAGGTGCTGCGCACCTTCCCCCCTCTCTCCAATCGCTGCGCGATTGGGGAGGGGGGACGCTCCCAGCGCGGCGGGGCGGCCCTTGCGCGGGAGCCCTGGCCTGGGGAGCGCCCGCTTCATGGGCTGTGGGTGGTGCGCAGCGCAATGGATCAATGAAAGGAATCTCTCATGTCTCTCGTTTTCAGAAAGAACCCGGCATGCTTGCTGAGCCTTGTGGTTGCGGCACTGGCAGGGCCTGCCCTGGCGCAGGATGCCGAGGCCCTGCTGCGCGACGCCGACCGTTACCGTACCGGGTCCGACAACCTGCAGGTGGACACGCTGGTGCAGGCCTATGCGAGCGACGGCACGCTGGACAAGGAGCGCCGCTACACCGTGTTTGCCCAGGCAGACCGGCGCACGCTGGTGCTGATGCAAAGCACCGCCGAACAGGGCCAGAAGGTGCTGATGCTGGGTGATGACTTCTGGCTGCTCATGCCCAGCAGCCAGCGGCCCCTGCGCATCACCCCCATGCAGAAGTTGCTGGGCGATGCCTCCACCGGCGATATCGCCACCATGCGCTGGAGCGGCGATTACAGCGCCACCCTGGTCGGTGTGGAGCCTTGCGTGGATGCCTCGGTGCCCACCGGCACTGCCCCAAGCACCCAGCACCTCCCGCCCGCAAGCTGCTACCACCTGCAGTTGCAGGCCACGCGCAAGGGCGTGACCTACCAACGCATCGAGCTGTGGCTGGGCCAGCAGCGCCACGAGCCCGTGCGCGCCCAGCTCTACGTGCAGTCCGACAAGCTGGCCAAGCAAGCGCTGTTCGAGGTGGACCCATCGCAGTCCAGCGTCAGCGCCATGGTGCTGATCGACCAGCTGGGCAAACAGAAGCAGACACGCATCCGCTACCTGGCGCGCAAGGAGCGCACGGTGCCTGTGGAGTGGCTCAACCCCATGTTCCTCGCACGCTCGCCGGTGTTGGAGTGACACCCATGGCACGCATGCTTTGCATCCCAGCGCTTGCACTGGCGGCCGTGCTGGAAGTCACCACGCTGCGCCCGGCAGTCGCTGGCGAATTCAGCGCCAGCCTGCGCAGCCATGGATTGGCGCGCCAGACGGCGAACACGGGGCCGCTGGCCCAGGCCCATGCGCGGTACGCCGGCATTGCCGCCGACCAACCCAGCGAGGGCGCTGCCCAGTTGCAATTGCAGGGCAGTGCGCAGTGGGCGGGCCTGCAGTGGCACGGGGATGTGCTGGCCCAGGCCCGGTGGCCTGCGGGTGGCCCTGGCAGCACGCACGTGTCCGTGCTGGAGGCCTATGCCGCAGGGCGGGCAGGCGCCTGGGAGTGGACGGCGGGCCGCAAGGTGGTCGGCTGGGACGTGGGCTACGGCTTTCGCCCCAACGACCTGGTGCAGCAGGAGCAGCGCCGCACGCTGGTGAGCCAGCCCCTGCAAGGCCGCCCGGTGCTGATGGCCGAACAGTTCGGCGCCGAATCGGCCTGGAGCCTGGTGGCCGTGAACCCCACCACCGGGCGTGATGCCACTGGCGCCGGCGAAAGCGCCCTGGCCGCCCGCTGGTACCAGCGCCTTGGCAGCGCCGACGCCTACGCCTTTGCCCGCTGGGGCCGCCGCACCCAAGGCAGCGTGGGGGCGGCCTGGTCCTGGGTGGCCAGCGATACGCTGGAGCTGCACGCATCGCTGCGCCACTTGGCGCGCCATGACACCTGGCAGGATGCGTCGGCCTCGGCCGGTGCGCTGGCGAGCGCCAGCCCGTGGCGTGCGCTGACTGCGGGTGCCGCGCAGCAGTTGTTGCTGGGCGGCACCTGGACCAGCGAGCGGCAGGTCAGTGTGCTGCTGGAGGCGTGGCACGACGGCACGGCGCCGTCGCGCGGGCATTGGAAGCGTTGGGAGAATCGCAACGCCGCTTTGCAGCACCTGGGCGCTGTGGGTGCGCCCGCCCTTGCGGTGGCGGCCAACCTGGCCTGGCAAACCCAGGCTTTCAGCGCCAGCCCTTCCCTGCACCGCCAGAACCTGTTCGCCCGCCTGGCCTGGACCACAGGCCCATGGGAAAGCGCGCTCGACATGCTCTACCACCCCGCAGACGGCGGCCGCCTGCTCACCGCCAGCCTGGCCTGGAAGGGCGACCGCCTGCGCCTGGAAAGCGGCCTGCGCGCCAGCGCGGGGCCGGGCACCGCCGTGGTGCGGCAACTGCCAGTGCAGCGCCAGGCGTTTGTGCAGGCGGTGTGGGTGTTGGATTGACTACCGCGCTGCCTCGCGCGCGGCTTTCACGGCCTGGCCCAGTTCGATCACGGCCATGGCGTAGTAGCTGGACCAGTTGTAGCGCGTGATGGCATAGAAGTTCTCTGTGCCTGCCACGTAGCTGGGCGGGTTGGTGCCGTTCTGCAGTTCCACCAGGGCCAGGGGACCGGTGTGGTTGGCGCCGGCCTCGTCGAGCAGGGCACCCCGCGCCTGCATGCTGGCGGCGCTGAAGGTGGGCAGGATGTCGGGGGCCAGCAGTTCGTCCTGCTGCGTGGGTGTGCCCTCCAGCCGCACGCCAAAATGCGTGGGCATGCCCGGTTGCCAGCCGTGGGCAATGAAGTAGCTGGCCACGGAGCCGATGGCGTCTGCGGCGCTGGCATGCAGGCTCACGTGGCCGTCGCCATCAAAGTCGATGGCGTAGCGCACCCAGCTCGATGGCATGAACTGCGGCAGGCCCATGGCGCCGGCAAAGCTGCCGCGCGGCGCGGTGGGGTCCTGGCCGATGCGCTGCATCAGGCTGAGGAACTGCTCCAGCTCGCGCTGGAAGAAGGCCTGGCGTTCGGCCGCACGTGGATGCGCATCGGGGAAGTCAAAGGCCAAGGTGGCCAGCGCGTCGATCACGCGGAAGTTGCCCATGTGCTGGCCGTAGATGGTCTCGACCCCCAGGATGCCCACGATGATTTCCTGCGGCACGCCGAATTCCTGCTCGGCACGCTCCAGCGTGCGGGCATGTTCCTGCCAGAAGCGCAGCCCGGCGCGCACGCGCACCGGCTCGATGAAGCGGGCGCGGTAGGCCTGCCAGTTCTTGGCCGTGCCCTTGGCCGGCGGCAGCACCAGGCGTTGCACTGCGGGCAGCAGGCGCGCCTGGCCGATGCTCTGGCGCACCCAGGCCGGGTCCAGGTCGCGGCGCGCGGCCAGGTCGTTGGCAAACTCCATGGCGTCGGCACGGTTGGCGTAGGCCGCATGGGTTGCGGTTTTTGGGTGTTTTTTGGCTTCAGCGCCCGTGGATAAAGCGCAGGTAGCTATAAAAATAGTAGCAATGACAAGGCTGCGGATCATGGTGTGGGGCTTTGGCGCACCGGCCAGCGGATCTGGCGCATGTCGCGCCGCAGCTGGCGCAGGGTGGCGCGCGGGTCGGTGGGGGAGGGGGCGTAGCGCAGGTGTTCCAGGCGCAGCAACCAGTCGGCCACGGCCTGTGCCTGGGGGCCGAAATGTGCCAAGGCCTGTGCCGCCAGGGTGCGTGGCGGCGTGTGCTCGGGCAGGTCGAGTCCGGCGCGGGCCAGGCGGGCGCGGGCCAGGGCCAGCAGGCGCAGCCAGGGGTCGTGCTGCAGGCGTTCCCACAGCGTCCAGGCGGCACCGCCCAGGGCACTGGCGACGATCAGCCCGGCGATCACGGCGGCCAGATCCTGCCAGTCGGGGCTGTCAAAACCCAGTTGGCGCAACAGGTCGTACTGGCGTTCCTGGGTGTAGTTGAGCACCCACTGGTTCCAGCGGTTGTTGGCCGCTTCCCACACAGCGCGCAGGCGCTGCGCTGCATTGGGGCTGAGGACGGTGCCCATGGCGTTGCCCAGCACGCCCTGCGGTGCCTGCAGGCGCTGGAACTGGCCCACGCGCCCCGGCGATACGGCGCCCGTGGGATCGACACGCACCCAGCCCTGGCCTTGCACCCAGACCTCGGCCCAGGCGTGTGCGTCGCTCTGGCGCACGGTCCAGTAGCCATCGACCGGGTTGAGCTCGCCGCCCTGGTAGCCGGTGACGATGCGCGCGGGCACGCCTGCGGCACGCATCAGCACGACGAAGGCCGAGGCAATGTGCTCACAAAAGCCCTGCTTGCGGTCGAACCAGAATTCGTCGGCCGTGTGCTCGCCGTACAGCCCCGGCTCCAGCGTGTAGGTGTAGCCGCCGGTGCGCAGTCGCTGCAGGGCGGCGTTGACGAGGGCCATGGTGCCGCCCTGGGCCAGTTGCGGATCGGCACGCCACTGTGCGGCCAGGGCCAGGGTGCGTGGGTTCATGCCCTGGGGCAGGGTGGTGAAGGTGCGCAGCGCGGGCACGGCCTCCAGGGGGCCGTGGGTGAAGTCGGGGTGGCTCACGGCGCGGTAGCGCTGCAGCTCGTTGATGGGCTGGCGCACCATCCACTGCAGGTCCTGCATCATGTAGGGGCGGCGCGTGCCCAGGGCAGGGGGCTCGGCCGTGGCCTCCAGCACCATCAGCCAGGGGCGAAAGCTGGGCTCCAGGGTGATCTCGTAGCGCAGCGCAGGGCCGCGCACCTGCAGTTGCGCGGGCAGGGTGAAGCGCCTGCGGGCTTCGTCCTCGTCCTCACGCACCGGGTCGGCCAGCCATTCCCGGCCGTCGAAGCTGGTGAGCACCGGGCCACGGAAATAGAGCACCGATTGCGGCGGGCGGTAGCCGGCGTCGTCAAAGCGCAGACGAAAGGCGATGCGGTCGTCCAGCGCCAGTTCGGCGATGTTGCCCACCTTCATCTGGCCCGACAGGCCCGTGCGGCCTGCCATGGTGTCGTTGGGCACGCCCCACAGCGGTGCCATGCGCGGGAAGAACATGAACAACGCCACCATGACCGGCGTGCCCAGCAGCGCCATGGTGGATGCGGTGCGCAGCGACTGCACCAGGGGCGGGCGCCCCACGGGCTGGTGCGCGTTGACCAGCGCCGTCAGCAGGCCCAGCAGGCCCAGCAGCATGGCTGCAGCCGTGGCGAGCGACTGCGAATAGAAGAAGTTGCTGAGCATGGAGAAGAACGCGAGAAAGAAGATCACCATCGCGTCGCGCTGGGCGCGTGCCTCCAATGTCTTGAGTGCCAACAGCAGGATGACGAGGGTGAGCCCCGGATCACGCCCGACGATGGTGCGGTGCGTCAGCAGCGTGCCTGCCACGGCGCACAGCATCAGCAGGTGCATGGTCCAGCGCCCTGGCAGGGGCTTGGCGCGCCAGGCCAGCGTGCCGCGCAGCAGCAGCAACAGGGCCACCGCCACCGAGGTCCAGACCGGCAGCTCGCGCACCAGCGGCGCAATCACCCAGGCGATCACGCACAGCATGAACAAGGTGTCGCGGGCATCACGTGGCAGGGCGGCCAGGGTTTGGCGCAGGTTCATGCACTGCCCCTGATGCTATAAAAATAATAGCTTCTAGCGCTTGATGGCATTGCGCTGGAGGCTGTTTTTGCTTTGAATTTCAGCATAAGGCCAGCGCCTCCAGGCAACGGCGGCGCTGGGCTGCGCCGTGGCCCATGGCAATCTCCTGGCCCGGCAGGCGCAGGCCGTAGTCCAGGCCCAGGCGGTCGGCCTGCAGCACCCAGGCGGTCAGGCGCGAGAGGCGCGTCTCCAAGTCGCCCAGGCCCGTGTGGGCATGGTCCAGCCACAGTTCGTGCCGGTGCGGCTGCTGGGCATCGCGTGCAATCAGCGTGCCGTTGCCGCTGGCAAAGGCCTGGGCGGCTTTCTTCCAGACCACGAGCTTCATGGGGTCGCCGCGGCGGTAGGCGCGCACGCCGTCAAATTCGGTGCGGCCATGGCTGGGCGCACTGCCGGTGCCGCCGCTGCGGGGCTCCCCCGGCGGCAGGGGTGGGGCGCCGGGCTCGGGCGCGGGGTACACCAGCACCTGCGCTGCCGGGCGCCACAGCGCCCAGACCCGGAAGGTGCCCAGCGGGTAGCGTGTTTCGGCTGTCAGCAGGGGTACGGGGTGCAGGCCGCGCTGCGAGGGGGAGAAGGCGATCTGCACCTGGGCGTTGCCCTGCGCGGGCACGTCGGTCCAGGCCCAGTGCCCACTGCCGTGCACGGCCAGGGCGACGGCACGGCGCGGGCTGCGGCGCTCGTTGGCCAGTTGCACGGTGAGTGCCGCACCCTGGCCCAGGAACTGCGGCTCGGGCGGCTGCAGGTGCAGGGTCAGACCGCGCAGTGTGCCGTGGCAAATGTGCATGCCCGCCACGGCGCTGCCGGCAAGCAAGAAGGTGAGCAGGTAGCCCAGGTTGAGCTGGAAGTTGATGGACGCGAGCAGCAGCACCAGCAGCGTGAGCGCCAGCATCCAGCCCGCGCCCGTGGGCAGGATGTACACATTGCGCTGCGTCAGCAGCAGGGTGTCGCTCAGGGGCAGGCGTGCCTGCATCCAGCGCGACACCTGCCGCCGCAGCGCTGCCAGGGGGTTGAGCGCGCGCAGGAACTGGCGCATTCAGGTCAACTGGATGGACGCCACCATGGCGCGCACCTGCTCCACGGCACCGCGCCCGGCGTCGCCCACGGGCACCAGGCGGTGGGCCACGGTCTGCGCGATGATGGCCTGCACGTCGTCGGGCGCCACGTAGTCGCGCCCGCTGATCAAGGCTTGCGCCTTGGCCGCACGCACCAGCGCAATGCCGGCGCGTGGCGAAAGGCCCTGCAGGAACCAGCGCCCGGAGCGGGTGGCGGCGATCAGGTCCTGCACATAGTCCAGCAATGCGGCGCTGGCGTGAACTTCGGTCACGCTGTGTTGCAGCGCTGCCAGCTCGGCAGCGGTCAGCAAGGGCTGCAGGGTGAGGGCCATTTCGCGCCGGTCTTCGCCAGCGAGCAACTGGCGTTCTGCGGCGCGATCGGGGTAGCCCAGCGAGATGCGCATCAGGAAGCGGTCGAGCTGGGACTCGGGCAGGGCGTAGGTGCCCAACTGGTCGTGCGGGTTTTGTGTGGCGATGACGAAGAAGGGCTCGGGCAGGGCACGCGTTTCGCCTTCCACCGACACCTGCTTTTCCTCCATGGCTTCGAGCAGGGCGCTTTGCGTCTTGGGGCTGGCACGGTTGATTTCGTCGGCCAGCAGCACCTGCGCGAACACCGGGCCGGGGTGGAAGACGAAGGACTCCTTGCCGCGCTCGTACACTGACACGCCCACCAGGTCACTGGGCATCAGGTCGGCCGTGAACTGCACGCGGGAAAACCGCAGGCCGAAGGTGTGGGCCAGGGCATGGGCCAGCGTGGTCTTGCCCACGCCGGGCACGTCCTCGATCAGCAGATGACCGCCCGCCAGCAGACAGGCCACACAGTCCCGTACGCTGTCAGTTTTGCCTACGATCACCGTGTTAAGCTGATCCAGTATCGATTGGATTTTGATATGCGCTTGCATGGCGTGAAGTTACCTCAGATTTTCCGGCGGAGAGGCAAGGCGATGGGCAAGACGGGTTATTTTTCTCACCAAGACTGTTGGTTGCACGAAATGGGGCCCGGCCATCCAGAGTGTCCTGGAAGGTTGGATGCCATCGAAGACCGGTTGCTTGTCACCGGTGTTGCCGATGCGCTGGAGCGCTGCGAGGCGCCCCAGGCCTCTTTGGCCGACATTGAACTGGCACACAACCGGTTGCACATTGCCGCCATGCGCGGCCTCACGGATTGGCTGCGCGAGGAGGTGGAGGCCGGTGGCCCGCCCTACACGCAGGTGGATCCGGACACCTCCATGAACCTGCACACCTGGAACGCCGCGCTGCGTGCTGCAGGCGCTGCCATGGCGGCCACGGATGCCGTGCTGGCGGGGGAACTGGAAAATGCCTTTTGCGCGGTGCGCCCGCCTGGCCACCATGCCACGCGCGACAAGGCCATGGGTTTCTGCTTCTTCAACAACGTGGCCGTGGCCGCCAAATACGCGTTGCAGCGCCACAACCTCAACCGTGTGGCGGTGGTGGACTTTGACGTGCACCATGGCAACGGTACCGAGGACATCCTGGCGGGGGACGAGCGTGCGCTGATGGTGAGTTTCTTCCAGCACCCGTTCTATCCCTACAGCGGAGACCAGGCGCCGGCCGCCAACATGGTCAATGTGCCGGTGGCTGCTTACACGCGCGGCATGGACATCCGCGACATTGTCGAGATGATGTGGATCCCCCGGCTGGAGGCGTTCAAGCCCGAGCTCATCTTCATCAGCGCGGGTTTTGATGCCCATCGCGAAGACGACATGGGCCAGTTGGGTCTGACCGAGCAGGACTACACCTGGATCACCCAGCGCATCAAGGACGTGGCGCGCAAGCACTGTCAGGGGCGCATCGTCTCGTGCCTGGAGGGCGGGTACGTCATGGGCCCGTTGGCACGCAGTGTGGAAGCCCATGTGCGTGTTCTGGCCGACATTTGACGAATTCTCCCATGACTGCAAGCCGCAAAACAGCTTCTTCCGACCTGGTGCAGGTCGCGCGTGATGCGCGTGGCGTGGCCACGATCACGCTCAATGATCCCGCCCGCTTCAATGCATTGGGCGGGGAAATGCTCGCTGCCTTGCAGGAGGCGATCGATGCACTGGCGCAGGACGAGTCGCTGCGCGTGGTGGTGCTCGCGGCAGCGGGCAAAGCCTTCTGCGCAGGCCACAACCTCAAGGACATGGCCCAGCACCCCGAGCTGGACTGGTACCAGCAGCTTTTTGCGCAGTGCTCGCGCGTCATGCTTTCGCTGCACAAGCTGCCCGTGCCGGTGATTGCGCGTGTGCACGGCATGGCCACGGCGGCAGGATGCCAGTTGGTGGCGCAGTGCGATCTGGCCGTGGCGGCAGACTGCGCCAGCTTTGCCACCAGTGGCATCCACTATGGCCTGTTCTGTTCCACGCCCAGCGTGCCGCTGGTGCGCAACGTGCCTGCCAAGCGCGCCATGGAAATGCTGCTCACAGGCGACTTCATCGATGCCGCCACCGCAAAGCAGGAGGGCTTGGTCAACCGGGTGGTGTCCCTCCAGGCGCTCGATGCGGAGGTGGAGCAGCTCGTGCAGTCCATCCTGGAGAAGCCGCGCGTTGCCGTCGCCATGGGCAAGGCCCTGGTGTATCGCCAGCGCGAGCTGGGTCTGGAGGCTGCCTACCAGCTCGCGGGCCAGACCATGGCCGTCAACATGATGGATGCCGCCGCCCAAGAGGGCGCGCGTGCTTTCGCCGAGAAGCGCAAGCCCGATTGGAAGTGCTGATGGCGGGGAAGGTGTATTCGCCCGTGGTGGACGGGTTTGACGCTTGGTTTGCCGCATTCACGAAGCCGACGGTGCTCATTGAGTTGGGCGCCTTGCTGGTTTGTCTGGGGCTGGCGTGGGCGCTGGTCGCCTTGCTCAGGCGTGGGCTCAAGACATCCAACTCCATTCTTTTCGGTCGCAGCGTTGTGGACGGCGCGCTGTTTCCCTTGTTGCTGCTGGCCTTTGGCTACCTGGCCAAGACCCTGCTGCAACAATGGGTGCCATCTGCCGTATGGGTGGTCGTCATTCCGGTGCTGGTGGCGTTGGCGGTCATACGTGTGGGGGTCAAGGTGCTGCAGGTGGCCTTTCCGCAGGCAACTTGGGTCAGACCCGTGGAGCGCAGCATTTCTTGGCTGGTCTGGCTGGCCATGGTGCTGTGGGTGACCGGCTTGCTGCCGCTGGTGTTGCAGGAACTGGAGCAGATCACCTGGAAGGTGGGCGGCTCCACGCTCTCGCTGCGCACTTTGATCGAAGGGGCGCTCACTGCGGGCGTGGTGCTGCTGTTGTCACTCTGGATCTCCGCCGCCATAGAGTCCCGGTTGTTGCGCTCGGCGGTTGGCGGGGATCTGTCCTTGCGCAAGGCCGTCAGCAACGCCACACGCGCATTGCTGATGTTTGTGGGCTTGATCGTTGGGCTGTCGGCGGTGGGCATCGATCTGACGGCCCTCTCCGTGCTGGGCGGGGCCATCGGTGTGGGCATCGGCTTTGGCCTGCAGAAGCTGGCGGCCAACTATGTGAGCGGCTTCGTCATCCTCGCGGAGCGCAGCTTGCGCATTGGCGACAACGTGCGCGTGGACAACTTCGAGGGCATCGTCACCGACATCAAGACACGCTACACCGTGATTCGCTCGCTGGCGGGTCGCGAGTCCATTGTGCCCAACGAGATGATCATCACCAGCAGGGTGGAAAACCTCTCGCTGGCAGACCCGCGCGTCTGGGCCTCCACGGTGGTCAGTGTCGCTTACGACAGCGACGTGGATCAGGTCATGCGTTTGCTGCTGGAGGCGACGCTGCGTTGCGAGCGGGTGTTGCGCGAGCCGGGTCCCAGTGTGGCACTCTCGAATTTCGGCGCCGATGGACTGGAATTCACCGTGGGCTACTGGATTGCCGATCCACAGAACGGCCAATTGGGGCTGCGCTCGCAGATCAACGTCGCCATCTTGCAGACTTTGCGCGCGCATCACATTGATATCCCGTATCCGCAGCGTGTGGTGCACGTCACGCAGCCCCTCGCTGCCCCCCACTGAGTGGTGCCAGCCGGGGGCGTCCGGCGGGTGACAAAAATCGCTGGACAAGGGGCGTGGCTGTCCTATAATCTCGAAAAAGCACGATCGTTCGTTTTTATAAATCTACAACCTGACACTGTTCGCCGCCATTTCGTTGCACTGCGGCATAGAATGTCTGGGTTTACGTAACGTCAATTAATCAACCCTAGGAGCCGCAGCAATGAAGGTTTTGGTCCCTGTCAAGCGCGTGGTGGACTACAACGTGAAGGTCCGTGTGAATTCGGACGGCACGGGCGTGGACATCGCCAACGTCAAGATGAGCATGAACCCCTTTGACGAAATCGCCGTCGAAGAGGCCGTGCGCCTGAAGGAAAAAGGCGTGGTGACCGAGGTCATCGCCGTCTCCTGTGGTGTGGACAAGTGCCAGGAAACCCTGCGCACTGCCATGGCCATCGGAGCCGATCGCGGCATCCTGGTCGAGACCGATGCCGAGCTGCAGCCCCTGGCCGTGGCCAAGCTGCTCAAGGCCCTGGTCGATAAAGAGCAGCCCGGCCTGATCATCCTGGGCAAACAAGCCATCGATGACGATTCCAACCAGACCGGCCAGATGCTCGCCGCACTGTGCGACCTGCCCCAGGCCACCTTCGCTTCCAAGGTGGAAGTGGCTGGCGACAAGGTCAGCGTGACCCGCGAAGTCGATGGCGGCCTGGAGACCGTGCAACTGAGCCTGCCGGCCGTGGTCACCACCGACCTGCGCCTGAACGAGCCGCGCTACGTCACGCTGCCCAACATCATGAAGGCCAAGAAAAAGCAGCTGGACACCGTCAAGCCCGCCGATCTGGGTGTCGATGTCGCGCCGCGCATCAAGACCCTCAAGGTTTCCGAGCCGCCCAAGCGCAGCGCAGGCATCAAGGTGCCCGATGTCGCCACGCTGGTGGACAAGCTCAAGAACGAAGCCAAAGTCATCTGAGGCCCGAAGGAGTAACACACATGACCGCACTCGTCATTGCAGAACACGACAACGCGAGCCTCAAGGGCTCCACGCTCAACACCGTCACCGCAGCCAAGGCTTGCGGCGGCGACGTGCATGTGCTGGTGGCCGGTGAGGGCGCCGCAGCCGCAGCGCAGGCCGCAGCCCAGATCGCCGGTGTGTCCAAGGTGATCCACGCCGACGGCGCCAGCCTCAAGGACGGCCTGGCCGAGAACGTCGCCGCCCAGGTGCTTGCCATCGCTGGCAACTACAGCCACATCCTGTTCCCCGCCACCGCAGGCGGCAAGAACGTGGCGCCGCGCGTGGCTGCCAAGCTCGACGTGGCCCAGATCAGCGAGATCACCAAGGTGGGCAGCGCCGACACCTTCGAGCGCCCCATCTACGCCGGCAACGCCATCGCCACCGTGCAAAGCGCTGACGCCGTCAAGGTCATCACCGTGCGCACCACGGGCTTCGATGCCGCAGCCGCCACGGGTGGCAGCGCCGCCGTGGAATCGGTGGCCGCTGTGGCCGATTCGGGCAAGAGCAGCTTTGCCGGCCGCGAAGTGACCAAGAGCGACCGCCCCGAGCTGACCGCCGCCAAGATCATCGTCTCCGGTGGCCGTGCCCTGGGCAGTGCCGAGAAGTTCAACGAAGTGATGACCCCCCTGGCTGACAAGCTGGGCGCGGCCATCGGCGCATCGCGCGCAGCGGTGGACGCTGGCTACGCACCCAACGATCTGCAGGTCGGCCAGACCGGCAAGATCGTGGCGCCGCAGCTTTACATCGCTGCAGGCATCTCGGGCGCTATCCAGCACTTGGCTGGCATGAAGGACTCCAAGGTGATCGTTGCGATCAACAAGGATCCCGAAGCGCCGATCTTCAGCGTGGCCGACTACGGCCTGGAAGCCGACCTGTTCGCGGCCGTGCCGGAACTGGTCAAGGCCTTGTAAGTCCTGCGTCGCCCCCTTGGGCTCCTCTCGGGGCCCAAAGGGCGACGAACGCGGCACGGTGGCTTCTTCGCTCAAGGAGATCACATGGTGACAGGCGTCCCGCACCATTCTGCTTTGGTGCAAGGGCTGGTGAACGATCACCGGCAACTACTGCAAGCTTTCGGGCGGCTCAAGCATTGTGCTGAGGCTGAAGACCCTGGGGCGTTCAAGCATGCCTTGGTCGATTTCAAGGCATTGCTGGTACCACACCTGCTGCAGGAAGCCATCAAGCTGTACACCTTCCTGAGGCAGGAGCTGAAGGCGCAAGGCAACCAGCAGGCGTATCAGATGGTCAACGGCTACAAGACCGAGATGGGCGGCATCGGGGATGCTGCTGTGCGTTTTGTGGAAACCTACACTGCGACGGCCGACGCAGACATCGATTTTGTCGGGGTGCGTGCTGCACTGGACGACATCGGAAAGCTTCTTGGCGACCGTATCCGTCGCGAAGAGGCAGAACTCTATCCTCTCTACCAATCGCTTCACTAGGCGCGTTTTTGCGCGCGAGAACTATGTCTTATCACGCCCCCATCAAGGATATGCTGTTCAACATGCAGCATCTGGCCCACATCGAACAGGTCGCACAAATCCCAGGCTTTGAGGATGCTGGCCTGGACACCGCCGCCGCGGTGCTCGAAGAGTGCGCTAAGTTCACCGAGGGCGTGCTGGCTCCGCTCAACTTCGAGGGGGACAAAAACCCCTCGTCCTGGAAGGACGGAGTGGTCACCGCCACGCCAGGCTTCAAGGACGCCTTTCACCAGCTCACCGAAGGCGGCTGGCAGGGCCTGCAGCACCCGCAGGACTTCGGTGGCCAGGGCCTGCCCAAGACCATCGGCGCTGCCTGCATGGAGATGCTCAACAGCTCCAACATGAGCTTTGCCCTGTGCCCGCTGCTGACCGATGGCGCCATCGAGGCGCTGTTGACGGCGGGCAGCGACGAACTCAAGGCCATTTACCTGGAGAAACTCATCTCCGGCCAATGGACTGGCACCATGAACCTGACCGAGCCCCAGGCGGGCTCTGATCTGGCACTGGTGCGCACCAAGGCCGATCCGCAGCCTGACGGCACCTACAAGATTTTCGGCACCAAGATTTTCATCACCTGGGGTGAGCACGACATGGCCGAGAACATCGTCCATCTGGTGCTGGCCCGTGTGGCGGGTGCGCCCGAGGGCGTCAAGGGCATCAGTCTGTTCGTGGTGCCCAAATTCATGGTGAACCAGGACGGCAGCCTGGGCGCGCGCAACGACGTGCACTGCGTCAGCATCGAGCACAAGATGGGCATCAAGGCCAGCCCCACGGCCGTGCTGCAGTTTGGCGACCATGGCGGCGCCGTGGGCTACCTGGTGGGCCAGGAAAACCGTGGCCTCGAGTACATGTTCATCATGATGAATGCCGCGCGCTACGGCGTGGGCATCCAGGGCATCGCCATTGCCGAGCGCGCCTACCAGAAGGCCGTGCAGTACGCCCGCGACCGCGTGCAGAGCCGCCCCGTGGACGGCAGCGTGGCCGCCAGCGCCGCCATCATCCACCACCCGGACGTGCGCCGCATGCTCATGACCATGCGCGCCACCACCGAGGCCTGCCGCGCCATGGCCAGCACGGCCGCAGCGGCCTACGACGCTGCGCACCACCACCCTGATGCGCAGGTGCGCAAGGACAACGCCACTTTCTACGAATTCATGGTGCCGCTGGTCAAGGGCTACAGCACAGAAATGAGCCTGGAAGTCGCGAGCCTGGGCGTGCAGGTGCATGGCGGCATGGGATTCATCGAGGAAACGGGCGCCGCCCAGTACTACCGCGACGCCAAGATCCTGACCATCTACGAAGGCACCACGGCCATCCAGGCCAACGATCTGGTGGGCCGCAAGACCACGCGCGACGGCGGTCAGACGGCCCGTGCCATTGCCGCGCAGATCGAAAAGACCGAAGCGGATCTGACTGCCAGCGGCACGCCCGCGGCCCGGGCCGTGGCACGCCGCCTGGCGGCCGCACGCAAGGCCTACCTGGACGTGGTGGACTTTGTCTGCAGCAGCGCCAAGGCATCGCCCAACGCCGTGTATGCAGGCAGCGTGCCCTACCTCATGCTGGCAGGCAACCTGGTGGCGGGCTGGCAGATGGGCCGCGCGCTGCTGGTGGCGCAGGAGCTGTTGCAAAAGGGACAGGACGAAGCCTTCATGCGCGCCAAGATCGCCACGGCACAGTTCTATGCCGAGCACATCCTGGTGCGTGCGCAAGGCCTGCGCGACGGGATCGTGGAAGGCGCAGACAGCGTGACTGCGCTGCCACTGGACCTGTTCTGATCGAGCATCCTCGGCGCCAGAGTACCGAGGATGCTATAAAAATAATAGCCTCCAGCGCTTATGGATAGAGCGCTGGAGGCCTATTTGTCAATCAATGGAGACCGCCATGTCCACCTTGCCCCCGGTATTGCAGAAGCCCACGCTTCCCGTCATCGGCTCACCCCTGTTCATCATCAGCAACCCCAAGCTGGTGATCGAGCAGTGCAAGGCAGGCATCGTGGGTTCCATGCCCGCGCTCAATGCGCGCCCGGCCGAGCTGCTGGATGAATGGCTGGCCGAGATCACCGAGACCCTGGCCGCCTGGGACAAGGCAAACCCTGACCGGCCCTCGGCGCCCTTCGCGATCAACCAGATCGTGCACAAGAGCAACGACCGGCTGGAGCACGACATGCAGGTCTGCGCCAAGTACAAGGTGCCTATCGTCATCACCAGCCTGGGCGCGCGCGAGGACGTGAACCAGGCGGTGCACGCCTGGGGTGGCATCGTGCTGCACGATGTCATCAACAACAAGTTCGCTCGCAAGGCGGTGGAAAAGGGCGCTGACGGCCTGATTGCCGTGGCTGCGGGTGCCGGTGGCCATGCGGGCACCAAGAGCCCGTTCGCGCTGGTGCAGGAAATCCGCGACTGGTTCGCCGGCCCGCTGGCGCTGTCGGGCTCCATCGCCTCGGGCGGTGCCATCCTGGCGGCGCAGGCCATGGGAGCCGACTTCGCCTACATCGGCTCGGCCTTCATTGCCACGCACGAAGCCCGCGCCGCCGACGCCTACAAACAGGCCATTGTCGAGTGCACTTCGGACGACATCATCTACAGCAACCTGTTCACCGGCGTGCACGGCAACTACCTGGCGCCGTCCATCCGCGCCGCCGGGCTGGATCCCGAGCACCTGCCCGAATCCGACCCAAGCAAGATGAACTTTGGTGGGGGCGCGGCCGCCAAGGCCTGGAAGGATATCTGGGGCTGCGGCCAGGGGATTGGCGCGATCCACGAGGTCACCAGCGCGGCCGACCTGGTGGCGCGGCTGCGCCGCGAATACGAGGCTGCGCGTGCGCGGCTGCTGGGACAGTGATCCAAACCGCGGACGGCGGCGCACACGACGCATGAAACTGGCGCGCCCCAGGCCAGGGCTCCCGCGCAAGGGCCGCCAGCATTCCCAGGTGTGGGCGCTGGGAGCGTCCCCCTGCCCGCAGCGCGCAGCGATGCGAGAGCGGGGGGAAGGTGCGAAGCGCCTCAGGAGGGTGTTGTTTCATTCAGTCAGTGGCATGTAAGTGCGGGCGCAGACAGTGTCGGGGCTTTTACTGACCTTCAGGAGACAACCCATGAGCGCGCCCACGAATGCCATTGAATCCAACCTGGTGGAAAACCGGGTGTTTCCGCCTTCCGATGCCGTGGTCAAGGCGGCCCGGATTTCCGGCATGGCCGCCTACGATGCCTTGTGCAACGAGGCCAACACCGACTTCGAGGGCTTCTGGGCCCGCCGTGCCCGCGAAAACCTGCAGTGGACCAAGCCCTTCACGCAGACGCTGGACGAGTCCAATGCCCCCTTCTTCCGTTGGTTTGCCGACGGCGAACTCAACGCCAGCGCCAACTGCCTGGACAGGCACATTGGCACGCCGGTAGAGAACAAGACCGCCATCATTTTTGAAGCCGACGATGGCGCCGTCACCCGTGTCACCTACAAGGAGCTGCTGGCCCGCGTGAGCCAGTTCGCCAACGCGCTGCAGTCCTGTGGTGTGGGCAAGGGCGATCGCGTGCTCATCTACATGCCCATGACCATCGAGGGCGTGGTGGCCATGCAGGCCTGCGCGCGCATTGGCGCCACGCACAGCGTGGTGTTCGGCGGCTTCTCGGCCAAGGCGGTGCAGGAGCGCATCATCGACGCCGGTGCCGTGGCCGTGGTGACCGCCAACTACCAGTTGCGCGGTGGCAAGGAGCTGCCGCTCAAGGGCATCATCGACGAGGCCCTGGCCATGGGCGGGTGCGAGAGCATCCGCAACGTGCTGGTGTACGAGCGCACCAAGACGCCCTGCAACATGGTCGCTGGCCGCGACAAGACCTTTTCTGAGGTGCTGGCAGGTCAGAGCACCGAGTGCCCCGCCGTGGCCGTGGAGGCCGAACACCCGCTGTTCATCCTCTACACCTCGGGCTCCACGGGCAAGCCCAAGGGCGTGCAGCACAGCACGGGCGGCTACCTGCTGTGGGCCAAGATGACCATGGATTGGACCTTCGATCTGCGCCCCGACGACGTGTTCTGGTGCACTGCCGACATCGGCTGGATCACCGGCCACACCTATGTGGCCTACGGCCCGCTGGCGGCCGGTGCCACGCAGATCATCTTCGAAGGCATTCCCACGTACCCGAACGCCGGCCGCTTCTGGCAGATGATCGAGCGCCACCAGTGCTCCATCTTCTACACCGCGCCCACGGCGATCCGTTCGCTCATCAAGGCAGCCGACAGCGATGCGGCGGTACACCCCGCGCGCTCCAACCTTTCCAGCCTGCGTATCCTGGGCAGCGTGGGGGAGCCCATCAATCCCGAAGCCTGGATGTGGTACTACAAAAACGTGGGCGGCGAACGCTGCCCGATCGTGGACACCTTCTGGCAGACCGAAACCGGCGGCCACGTCATCACCCCACTGCCGGGCGCAACGCCGTTGGTGCCGGGCTCGTGCACGCTGCCGCTGCCGGGCATCACGACCGCCATTGTTGATGAGGCGGGACAGGACATGCCCAATGGTTCGGGTGGCATCCTGGTCATCAAGCGCCCCTGGCCCAGCATGATCCGCACCATCTGGAACGACCCCGAGCGCTTCAAGAAGAGCTACTTCCCGGAAGAACTCAAGGGCTATTACCTGGCTGGCGACGGCGCCGTGCGCAGTGCCGACCGCGGCTACTTCCGCATCACCGGCCGTATCGACGACGTGCTCAACGTCTCGGGCCACCGCATGGGCACCATGGAGATCGAGTCGGCCCTGGTGGCCAAGACCGACCTGGTGGCCGAAGCTGCCGTGGTGGGCCGCCCCGACGACGTGACCGGTGAGGCCATCTGCGCCTTTGTGGTGCTCAAGCGCCCACGTCCCACGGGCGACGAAGCCAAGGAGATCGCCGCTGAGCTGCGCAACTGGGTGGCCAAGGAAATCGGCCCCATTGCCAAGCCCAAGGACATCCGCTTCGGCGACAACCTGCCCAAGACGCGCAGCGGCAAGATCATGCGCCGCCTGTTGCGCTCGATCGCCAAGGGTGAAGCCATCACCCAGGACACCAGCACGTTGGAGAATCCCGCAATTCTGGAACAGTTGGCCCAGACCAACTGATCCAGAAGGGCGCCATGAGGCGCCTGCGCGTAGCGCTTGCGGGATTCGGGGGGCACTCATGTCGCGTAGCGACGTGATGTGACCACAAAATCCCAGCGGAATATGGATCAGTTGGCCCAGACCAACTGATCCGGAAGGGCGCCATGAGGCGTCCGTGCGTAAAAAAAACAAAGGGTGCCCATGGCACCCTTTGCGTTTTTGCAGAGACCGTCCAAAGAAAAACCGCCGTGCCCGGAGAGGCTGCGGCGGTTTTTCCAAGCGCCTTCCGCCGCAGCGGAGGGCGCTGGAGTGAAGCAGTATTACTTCAGCGACAGAATCCAAGCCACCAGCTTCTTGGCGTCGGCTTCGTTGACCTGGGGGTTGGCGGGCATGGGCACGGGACCCCAAGCACCCTTGGTGCCCTTCATGACCTTGGTAGCCAAAGCATCCGCAGCGGCCTTGTCGCCGGCGTACTTCTTGGCCACGTCCTTGTAGGAAGGACCCACCAGCTTCTTGTCGACAGCGTGGCAGGACATGCAGTTCTTGGACTTGGCCAGCGCTTCGTCGGCCATTGCCGGAGCAGCGACGGACAGGGTCATGGCAAGGGCGATCAGGGTACGCTTCATCATGGGGGTTCCTCTGGTTGGGTTACATTGCTGATAATGGGATTGTAGTGAAGACGGTTGACAACCACAAAACCATACTGACGACATTTGAGGCAAATCATGTACCTGCTCGGCCTAGGCATTCTTCTGGCGCTTCTGAAGTACCTCGAAATCGGCCCTGTTGCCCAGTGGTCCTGGTGGGTGGTACTGGTTCCTTTCGGTTTGACCCTGCTGTGGTGGGGCTGGGCCGATTCCACCGGCTACACCAAGCGCAAGGCCATGGAGAAGGTGGAAAAGCGCAAACAGGACCGCGTGAACAAGCAGAAGGAAGCCATGGGCATGCGCCCGCGCAAGCCGCGCTGAAGTGTCACTGGTCTTGTTGGCCGGGGTCTGGCAGCACTACGAGCCTGCTGGCCCCTGTTGCCTAGGTGTTATTGCAGACACCGATAATGGCGCGGCGCATTGCCGCGTTTTCGTTTTGTATCTCCCCCACGACTGAAGACCTATGCCCGAATACCGTTCCAAAACTTCCACCGCCGGTCGCAACATGGCGGGCGCCCGCGCGCTGTGGCGTGCCACCGGCATGAAGGATGCAGACTTCCAGAAGCCCATCATTGCGGTGGTCAACTCTTTCACGCAGTTTGTGCCTGGGCATGTGCACCTCAAGGACCTGGGGCAGCTCGTGGCGCGCGAGATCGAGGCGGCCGGCGGCGTGGCCAAGGAGTTCAACACCATCGCCGTGGACGACGGCATCGCCATGGGCCACGACGGCATGCTGTATTCGCTGCCCAGCCGCGAGATCATTGCCGACTCGGTCGAGTACATGGTCAACGCCCACTGTGCAGACGCCATGGTGTGCATCTCCAACTGCGACAAGATCACCCCCGGCATGCTGATGGCGGCGATGCGGCTGAACATTCCGGTCATCTTTGTCTCGGGTGGCCCCATGGAAGCCGGCAAGGCCAAGCTGGCGGTGCCCGGTGAGGCCACGCTGCAGTTCAAGAAGCTGGACCTGATCGACGCCATGGTGATGGCCGCCGACGACAAGGCCAGCGATGCCGACGTGGCCGAGGTGGAGCGCAGCGCCTGCCCGACCTGCGGCTCGTGCTCCGGCATGTTCACTGCCAACTCCATGAACTGTCTGACCGAGGCGCTGGGCCTGTCCCTGCCAGGCAACGGCACCACCTTGGCCACCCATGCGGACCGCGAGCAGCTCTTCCAGCGTGCGGGCCGGCGCATCGTGGAGCTGGCACGCCAGTACTACGAGCAGGGGGACGAGCGCATCCTGCCGCGCTCGGTGGGGTTCAAGGCGTTTGAAAACGCCATCACGCTGGACATCGCCATGGGCGGTTCCACGAACACCATCCTGCACCTGCTGGCCATTGCGCAAGAGGCCGAGATTCCCTTCGGCATGGCCGACATCGACCGCCTGTCGCGCACCGTGCCGCAACTGTGCAAGGTGGCACCCAACACCGACAAGTACCACATTGAAGATGTGCACCGCGCGGGCGGCATCATGGCCATCCTGGGCGAACTGGAGCGTGCGGGCAAGCTGCACACCGATGTGCCCACTGTGCACGCGCCCACGCTGGGCGATGCCCTGGCCCAGTGGGACATTATTCGCACGCAGGACGAGGCCGTGCACCTGTTCTACCGCGCCGGGCCTGGGGGCATTCCCACCCAGGTGGCCTTCAGCCAGAACAGCCGCTGGCCCAGCCTGGACCTGGACCGTGCCCACGGTTGCATCCGCTCCTACGAGCACGCCTTCAGCAAGGAAGGCGGCCTCGCCGTGCTGACTGGCAACATCGCGCGCGATGGCTGCGTGGTCAAGACGGCAGGCGTGGACGAATCCATTCTCGTGTTCGAAGGCCCAGCCCACGTGGTCGAGTCGCAGGATGACGCGGTGGAGCATATCCTCAATGACCAGGTCAAGGCGGGCGATGTGGTGATCGTGCGCTACGAAGGCCCCAAGGGTGGCCCCGGCATGCAGGAAATGCTCTATCCCACCTCGTACATCAAGTCCAAAGGCCTGGGCAAGGTGTGCGCGCTGCTGACCGATGGCCGCTTCTCGGGCGGTACCTCGGGCCTGTCCATCGGCCACTGCTCGCCCGAAGCCGCTGCAGGCGGCGCCATCGGCCTGGTACAGAACGGCGACCGTATCCGCATCGACATTCCCAACCGTCGTATCGACGTGCTCGTCAGCGATGAGGAACTGGCCCGCCGCCGCGCCGAGCAGGATGCCAAGGGCTGGAAGCCCGCGCAGCCCCGCAAGCGCAAGGTCTCGGCCGCCCTCAAGGCCTATGCCAAGCTGGTGATGTCGGCCGACAAGGGCGCGGTGCGCGATCTGTCTTTGCTGGATTGATGGATGCACGGCGCTCAGGCGCCGTGCATCCAAGAATCCGCCCGCCGCGGACAGGGTGATCTTGCTATTATTTTGATAGCTGCTGGCGCTTTATTCGTAAGCGCCAGTTTTATTTTTTGCTTGAAAGTTGGCGGGAGTGTGCATGGCTGCGGCGTGCGCTCCAAGAGATACGCCATGGGTGGACATCCTGTCAGGTGCGCAGGATACGAGCGGTGGACAACATGGTGAGCTGCGATTTGCAGGTGCCGGACCACAATCCGAACACTCTTCTTCGAATGGCCCCTGATTCCAAGCACCATGTCTCAAAACGCCCACACGCTACAGCTCTTTTTCGACAATCCCATCCAGCAAAAAAAGGCACAGTTGGTGTACCAGTACATCGCCGCTGGAAATACTGGACAAGCCCAGCGGTGGGCCCAGGAACTGGGGGTGGCCAGCCTGGACGACCTGTGGGACGAGGAGTGGTTCAACCCGCAGGTGGTGGCCAAACCTACCCATTTGCTGCTGTGTTTCGATACCGGCACCAGTGCCGGCTTGCCCCTGCGCGCCCTGGAATCTCTGTTTTCCCACGGCCTACGTGCGGCGGTGCTGGAGGTGTTTTACGACCAGGTTGGTGAAACCGAGCGGATGCACTTTGACCAGGGGCGATGGGTGGCGCGCAAGGCCTTTCTCGAAGCCCACTCCCAGTGGCTCACTGTGGTGGAGCCGATGGGCCCTCATAGCGATGGGGGCGCTGAGGCGGATGAACAGTCAGCACCCCATGGCTGCTCTCGTGACCCTGCCAAACCCGTGTCCGTGGCCAAGCTGCGCAGGGATGAGGCCGACCGCAGAAAGCAGGGCGAGGAGGCCGCGCAGGCCTTTATCGACTTGGCCCGCACCATGGGAAAAAGCGGCCAGTCGCCGGTGCAAGGCCTGATGGCCGTGCTGTTGCTGCGTGCGGGCCTCAAAGGACTGCTGCATGCCGTGGTGTTCACGGTGATCACCGTGCTGCTTTTCAAGGGCCTCTGGCTGTGGCTGGGGTTGGGCCTGGTGCTGGCCATCACGCTGCCGCTGTTCTATATGCAGCGCGAACACAAGGATCTGCAGGGTGACGCAGAGGACGGTGACGCTGCCGCCCAAGCTGCGACGGGTTGATGTCGACCCATGGCGGGCGAGACGGACAAACGACAACACCGGCAAACAACAATGAGGGGGATTGAACGATGCTGACAGCGATCGAATGGTGGGGTGGGGTGATCTTTGTGTTGGGTGCCATCACCTACCGACTGGTGATGGGGGCTCTTGACAAGAAGGAAGAGGGGATCGACTGGTACCGGTGGCAGATGCGGAGCTTCTTCGTGCTGCCAGCCCTGGTGCTGGCCGGGTACTTCTATCCCCTGGAGGGTACTGGGCTGCAGTACGCATACCTGGGGGCATTGGGCATCTCGCTGATGCTGGTGGCAGTGATGCTGGTGCAAGAGGTGACGGGCGAGGACGGTGAGGACGGGCTGGAGGCAGGGGCTGGAACTGGCGAACCGAGCACCGCCCAGGCGGACGAGCCCTCACCAGGCTGGTTGATGACGCTGCTGGGGGTTGTGGTGCTCTACAGTCCTGTGCTCACGGCCTGTGGCCTGGGCTGCACCAAGGCGTGGCCCATGGTGCAGGGCTTGTTGTAACTGCGCTGCTTTCCCCTTGTTTCTCATACATGGTTACAGACTCTTTTCCCGATCTGCTGGCGCTTTACATGCGGCGTATCCGAGCCAGTGCCTCGGGCGTAGCCACCGAGATCGGCCTGAGCCGTGAAGCGGTGAACAACTGGCGCAACGGCATCTCGGCGCCCAACCCCCGCTCGCGCGACAAGTTGGTGGCCTGCACCCGCTACCTGCGACTGACTGAAAGCGAGGCCAATCGGCTGCTCAGTGCCGCAGGGTTTGCGCCTGAGTTTCCGCTGCAGGCCGAGGCTGGTGGTGTGGCGCAACCCTTTGCAGCCTTCCTGGATCGCCTGTTTGCCCAGTTGGCGCAGGCTGTGCCGTACCCGATCTCGCTGCTGCTGTCGCCGGCCCACTGGGGGCAGCCACCCTTTCGGCAAGAACTGCTGCAGCGCGCACGGGTGCAGTACGGCGAGGGTGCGGTGCTGCACATCCAGCCGCCCTTCAGCGTGAGCACTGCGCAGGCAGAGTACTTTGCCGCCATCGGGCGCCAGTGTGGATTGGGTGAGGTGGCTTCGGACTATGAGTTTGAATCGGCGCTGGAGCGTCGCTTGCTGCAGGGAGATCGCATCTTCTGCCTGGTCAGCCGCTTCGAGCAGGGCACACCCGCGCTGCGTGAGACCCTGGCAGGCATCCTGCGCAGCCTGAGCGAGATGCACAGCGGCCGCCTGCACCTGCTGTTGTGTGGCGGCGAGGCATTGGCCGACCTCAAATACCGCGGCGGTGACCTCTCGCTGCTCAACATCGCTCAGGTCAACCATTGGCCCGATCCGTCTCTGGATGATCTGATGCAGCTGGCCCGCCAGCGCTGGCCGGAGCACCGCTGGGCCGTGCCGGTGGTGACTGCGCTGCAGACGCTCAGCGGGGGGCACCCGGCATTGTTCGAGGAAGGGCTTCAGTGGCTGGTGGACAGCCCGGGCCTGGATGGCGCTGGGAATGAAGCGCATGCATCGTCCAGCGCGCTGCGCACCCACCTGGCCAGCAGCCCGCGCCTGTGGCAGACCTTGTTGCCGCTGGCACAGGTCCCGGCCACCCGTGCGCGGCTGCGACAACTGCTGCAGGCCGATGACCTGGGCCGCGCGCGGCCCTACCTGCAGGATGACGAGCTGCGCCGCCTGTTTTGGGGCAACCTGATCCATGTGCGTGGCACGGGTGAGTCGGCGCGGCTGCATTGGCGCTGCAACACGGTGCGTGAAGCTGGTTTGATGGTGCTGGAATCATGTTCGAGCGACTGAGTCCCCTTCTGACCAGGCCGGTGGTGCGCGCGGTGGTCATCGCGGCGGTAGCCCTGTTTATAGCCAGCGCGATGTTCACCCCCCAGTTCAACCCGGCCACGCGCGGCAGGTTTCTTGCCGCCGTCAATGTGGGCCCCGTGTGGGGGGAGCTGGTGCAGTGGCGCATGGCAATGATCGAGGCAAGCAACGAGCTGGGGCATTGGCCAAGGGACATTCAGGCCTACGCGCCCCCCATTGCAAACCCGCAACTGCGTGTCACCTCTCCGCGCCCCCATGTCTTGCAGGCAGACATTGCCGACAACCCGGAGCTGGGCAAGCTGGCTGGCACACAGGTGCTGGTGGAGCTCAAACCCGGCACCCACACCTGGAGCTGCCGCCCTGGCAAACCGCCCATCCCGTCAGGCTATCTGCCCATCAACTGCCTAGAGGGCAGTAGCGACGATTTTTCACTCGGTGCGACGCCAGTCACCCACACCGATGCCGACCCGTTTGGCTGGTTGCGTTTGCTCATCGTGTGGTGCGCGTTGATCTTCGCTGTGGGCGCCGTGGTGTGGGTGCTGCGCCACCCATTGATCGGCGCGGGCCAGCTGCGCCCCGCACGGCTGCGCCGCACGCCTTTGGCACGCCTACCGCAGATGGATCGGCTGCTGCGCTGGCTGCGGCGCCTGGAGGCCACCTTGTTGGCTGCCGACATCCGCATGGTGGACTGGCGCCGTGCCGTGCTGTGCGCGCAGGCCACAGGTGAAGAGCGCGCCCAGGCTCTGGCCCGAGCGATGGCCGAGCGTGTTTCGGCCCGCTGCCAGCCAAGCACCGACTGGGCGCTGCCCGGCCAGGTGTTCGAGTGGCAGTTCCGGCCCGACCTGCCCGTGTCGCTGGACCGCTGCCTGGTCTTCGTGCCCGCGCCGGACATGGACGAGGCTACCGTGCTGCGCCAGTTGCGCGCCGCGCAGACCGGCAGCGACGTGCTGCTGATCCTGAGTGAGCACAGCGTGGACGCTCCCCAGCCCCTGTTGCAGGCCCACGCCGAGGACCGTGCCAATCTGCACGTGATGGTGGACAGTGCCAGTCAGACCGAGTGGTTGGTCGGCGGCGAAGCCCTGCAGGTGCTGCTGCGCCTGCTGGCCGCGCAGCTGCGCATCACCCGCATCTCGCCGTACCAGACGCGTGGCGGTGTGACGCGCGAAGGCGCCTTTTTTGGCCGCGCGCAGTTGCTGGCCCGCGTCATCAACCGTGAGCCCACCAATTACCTGGTTGTGGGTGGGCGCCAACTGGGCAAGAGCAGTCTGCTCAAGGCAGTGCAACGCCGCATGCAGGGCCACCCGCACACCGTGTGCCACTACGTCTCGCTGCGCGACCACCGCCTGGCGCCGCGCATGGCGCTGCAGTTTGGCCTGGCGGCCGATACGCCGCTGGAGGCCATCGTGGACCACCTGCAGGCGCAGTACCAGGGCAAGCGCTTGGTATTGCTGATCGACGAGGCCGATCTGTTCTTTCGCGACGAGTCGAGCCATGGCTACCCGCAGCTTTCGGCCCTTCGCGCACTCAGCGAAGAGGGGCGCTGCTGGTTCATGCTGGCAGGCTTCTGGGATTTGTATGCCACGGCTGTGCTCGACTACCAAAGCCCGCTGCGCAACTTTGGCGAGGTGCTGGCCATTGGGGGCCTGGAGCACGCCGCCTGCCGCGAACTGGCCACCGAGCCGCTGCGCAAACTCCGCCTGGGCTTTGACAATGAGCGCCTGGTGGATCGGCTGGTGGAAGCCAGCGGCCAGCGAGCGAATCTGGTTGCCATCCTGTGCCAGGAATGTCTGGAGGCCTTGGCGCCTGCGGAGCGCGTGATCGAAAAGCGCCATCTGGACCAGGCCCTGGCCTCGCAGGCCGTGCAGGACGCCCTGGCTGGCTGGGGGCGCCTGAGCCACGACGAAGCGGCCTGCCGCCTCGATCGCATCGTGGTCTATCAGACTGCGCAGGCGGGCGGTGTGAGCCTGGTGGCCCTGGCCCAACTGCTGCAGAGCCACGGCATTGCGGGTGATCCCCAAGCCCTGCGCCAATCGCTGGCGCGTCTGCAACTGGCCTATGTGCTGCGCAAGCAGGACGCCGAATACCGCTTTGCCATCCCGCTGCTGCAAGACCAGTTCGAGCCAGCCGAGGTGGAACTGCTGCTGCACCAGGAGCTGGCGGTGTTGGCGCGCAGTTAGCCAACTCAAGCATTTCCCTTCTTTTACTTGAACCATGGCCACTTACTCCTCAGTCACCATGAACGACAACATTGGTTTCGACGCCCTTATTGCCGAACTGGATCGTCTGGTGCGCGCTGCTGATCGACGGGCGCTTCTCGGGCGGCACGTTCTGCCTGTCGATCGGCCACTGCGCGCCCGAGGCTGCTGCGGAAGGCGCCATAGGCCTCATGCGCAACGGCGACCGCATCCGCATTCAGGAGGCTGCGTGCTGTACCACTGTGCGATTCAGTTGCGTGACTGAACCCAGTTTTCCACCTGCAGGGCAGGGACGCGGGCAAACTCGCCGACGTTGTTGGTCACCACAATGAGCCCCTCGCTGCGCGCATGGGCGGCGATGTGCAGATTGTTGACGCCAATCGGCTGCCCGGTCTTCTCCAGGCCCGCACGAATGGCGCCATAGTGCTGCGCAGCCTTGGCGCCATACGGCAGAACCTCCAGACGGCTGCAAAAGTCTTCAATGGCGACCAGGTTGTTGCTCACCCGTGTGCTTTTTTCCGCACCGTGGAACAGTTCCGACAGCGTGATTGCCGAAATCGCCATGCGGCTGGCATTCTCGTTGAAGAGCGAGAGCACCTCGATGGGGCGCCGCTTCAACACGTAGATGACGATGTTCGTATCGAGCAGGTAGCGCAGCATCAGAGAGGCTCCCGCTCACCGAGGGGCTGCGGGGTGCGCTCTGGCAAAAAATCTTCACTGACCGCTGGGCCACCCAGAAAAAAGCTGTCCCACGTCTGGCCCACGGGCGAGATGATGCGTTCATTCCCCCTGGCACGCACTTCCACCTTGCGCACGCCCTCCGGCAGGCGCAACTCGACGGGTAAGCGCACGGCTTGCGTGCGGTTGTTGATAAAGACGGAGCTGATGGCCATGACAATCCTTTCTGGATGTATATGGCGCTGGTGGTGGTCAAGCCAAGCGGTCCGAAAAGCAGTACAAAAACCATAGCTGCTCGCGCTTGCTGGATAAGCGCTGGAGGCCAATTTCATTCAAAAAATGCGGGATAGCTGCCGTGGGCTGCAACCCCGCGCTCCGCGCCGGGCACAATACCGACCACCATGCTGACCTACCCCCATATCGACCCCGTCGCTCTGCAACTTGGCCCGGTGGCCATCCACTGGTACGGGCTGACCTACCTGGCAGCCTTTGGTCTGTTCATGCTCCTGGGCCTGCGGCGCCTGCGGCATGAGCCGTTTGCGTCGCTCACTGGCCCTGCGGCCTGGACGCGCAAGGACGTGGAGGACATCCTTTTTCTGGGTGTGGTGGGTGTGATTGTGGGCGGGCGTCTGGGCTACTGCCTGTTCTACAAGCCGGGCTACTACGCCGCGCACCCGCTGGAGATCTTTGCCGTGTGGCAGGGCGGCATGAGCTTCCATGGGGGGCTGCTGGGCGTGATTGGCGCCTTCTTCTGGTTCGCGCGCACGCGCCAGCGGCCGTGGCTGCAGGTGGCCGATTTCGTGGCGCCCTGCGTGCCCACGGGCCTGGCGGCGGGGCGCGTGGGCAACTTCATCAATGGCGAGCTGTGGGGGCGTTTCGCCAGCCCCGACCTGCCCTGGGGCATGGTGTTCCCGCACAGCGGCTCCATGCTGCCGCGCCACCCTTCGCAGGTGTACCAGTTCCTGCTCGAAGGGCTGCTGCTGTTCGTGCTGCTGTGGCTGTATGCGCGCAAGGAGCGGCGCCAGGGGCAGGTGGCGGCGGCCTTTTTGTTCGGCTACGGCGTTTTCCGCTTCATCGCCGAATACTTCCGCGAGCCCGATGCCTTCCTGGGCCTGCTGTCGCTGGGCATGAGCATGGGGCAGTGGCTGTGCCTGCCCATGATCGCCGGGGGCATCGCGCTGTGGCTTTGGAGCGCCAAGCGCGGCTGACGCCCAGCGAAGCTGTGGCTCAGTGCGGCGCACTGGCGCCGTCCCGGTACAGGGCCTCGATCTCCTCGGCGTACTGGCGCTGCACCACGTTGCGCCGGATCTTCTGCGTGGGCGTGAGGCAGCCGTTGTCGATGGTGAAGGCGCTCTGGAGCACCGAAAACTTGCGCACATGCGCCACGCGCGCCTGCTTGGCGTTGACGGCGTCGATGCCGCGCTGCAGCTCCGCGTGCACCGGGCTGCTGCGCGCCCACTCGGCGGGCCCGCCAGGGATCTGGTGCTGCTGGGCAAAGGCCTGCAGCACATCGGGCTTGAGCGTGAGCAGCGCGCTGAGGTATTGGCGCGAGTCGCCAATGACCACCGCGTGCTCCACCAGCGGCAGGTTCATCAGGTCGGCCTCGATGTTGCCGGGCGAGATGTTCTTGCCGCCCGAGGTGATGAGCAGGTCCTTCTTGCGGCCGGTCACGTAGATGAAGCCGTCCTCGTCGATGCGGCCCAGGTCGCCGCTGTGCAGCCAGCCGTCTTGCAGCGTCTCGGCGGTGTCCTTGGGGCGGCCACGATAGCCGCGGAACACGTTGGGCCCCCGGACGAGGATCTCGCCGTCGTCGGCGATGCGCACCTGCATGCCGGGCAGGGTCTTGCCTGCCGCACCCAGGCGGATGAAGCCGGGCAGGCTGATGGCGGTGGGGCCACAGTCCTCGGACTGGCCGTACACCTCGCCGATCAGCAGGCCCAGGCCGGTGAAGAACTCCAGGTTTTCCACGGCGATGGGCGCCGCGCCGGAAATCAGGATGCGCGCCTGGTCAAAGCCCAGCGCGGCCTGCACCTTGCGGTGCACCAGTTGGTGTGCCCAGCGGTACTGCCGGTTCAGCCATGCGCCGGGCGTGCGC
This sequence comes from Simplicispira sedimenti, assembly GCF_022760965.1. Classification (NCBI taxonomy): domain Bacteria; kingdom Pseudomonadati; phylum Pseudomonadota; class Betaproteobacteria; order Burkholderiales; family Comamonadaceae; genus Simplicispira; species Simplicispira sedimenti. The sequence goes on along the minus strand of NZ_JAKVIJ010000007.1, from coordinate 56,226 downwards.
CCTTGCAGGCGCTCGGCGTGCCAGGTGCGCCCGGTGCGCAGTGCCCAGCGCGCCAGCCGGGCCTTGGCACCCGTGGCGCCTGCCAGCTTGGTGGCAATGGCGGCCTGCATCTTCTCCCACACGCGCGGCACGCCGAAGAATACCGTGGGGTGCACTTCCTGCAGGTGCTCGCCCAGGCTCTCCAGCGAGCGCGCGAAGTAGAGCTGGTAGCCCGCCAGCGCGTGGTTGCAGATGGAGCCATGCTGCTCGGCGATGTGCGCCAGCGGCAGGTAGGAGATCAGCCGGTCTTGTGGGCCCACCTGGAACGCGGCCGACAGTGCTGCCGAAGTCCAGCTCAGGTTGGCGTGCGTCAGCTCCACGGCCTTGGGGTGGCCGGTGGTGCCCGAGGTGTAGATCAGCGTGCCGATGTCCTCCTCGCGGATGGCGTCCATGCGGCGCTGCACCTCGGCATCGTGCTCCATGCCGCCCAGCGCCAGGAACTGCTCCCAGGCCATGGGCGCGGCCACGCCCTCGGGCACCTGCGGCGGTGCATCGCCCGGCGCCTGGCGCATGAGCACGGTGGCGCGCAGGCGTGCCAGTGCCTGGGGCTCTGCCGCCGCCTTGGCCCACTGCGCTTCGCCTTCCACCAGCAGCAGGCTGCAGCCGCTGTGCTCGACGATGTAGGCAATCTCGTTGGCCGCGCTGCTCCAGTAGATGCCGGCCGCCATGGCGCCCACCATCATGGCCGCCAGATCCATGGTGGTCCACTCGGGGCGGTTGAAGCCCAGGATGCACACCGCGTCGCCTGGCTGCACGCCCAGCGCCACCAGCGCGCGGGCGGCCTGGCGCACCTGCTGCGCGTATTCTTGCCAGGTCGTGGGCTGCCAACCCTGGGCGCCGCGCACGAAATAGGCGGGCGTCTGCGGCTGGCGCAGGCTGGTGGCCATGAAGCGGGCCGGGATGCTCTGGAACCGTTGGTCGCTCGCGGCCAGCGGCCCGCTGTGCGCTAGGGAGGTTGGCATGCGTTTGTCTCCTGTTTTATGGGGGGGAGGCCTGCCGCGTTGCGTGCAGGCGGTGCGCCGACCCCTCTGGCGGGGGCCTGTCGCGCACGGGCCGGGTGAAGCTCAGGCCAAGCCCAGCATTTGCCGTGCTTCGGCGGGCGAAGCGATGTCTCGGCCCGCGTTGCGGGCGCATTGGGCCAGGGCCTCGATGAGCACGCCGTTGCCGTTGGCGCGGCTGCCATCGGGCAGGTAGAAGGTGTCTTCCAGGCCGGTGCGCAGCATGCCGCCGAGGTCGGCCGTCTTCTGGTGCACGGGCCAGATCTCCTGGCGGCCGATCAGCGTGGCCTGCCAGACGGCGCCCGGTGCCATCCACTGGGGCAGCAGTTCCAGCAGTTGCGCATCGCAGGGCATGCCCGAGGCCACGCCCATCACCAGGTTGTACTCGGGGCGGCCCATGGAGGGCTTGAGCATGCCGTTTTTGATGAACATGGTGACCGAGCGCACGATGCCCACGTCGAAGCACTCGAACTCGGGGTGCGTGCCGCATTCCTCCATCACGTCGAGGAACTGCTGCACCTTGGCCACCGGGTTGTCGAACACCATGGGCGGCCAGGCCCAGTTGCCGTCTTCCTTGATCTTGAGGTAGTTCAGGCTGCCCGCGTTGCAGGCGGCGATCTCGGGCTTGACGCGCCGGATGCAGTCCACCGGGCCGCTGATGTCCTTGCCGATCACGCCGGTGGTCAGGTTGATGATGACGCCCGGGCAGGCCTGGCGGATGGCGTCCACCACCTCCTGGGCCACGTTCGGGTCCCAACTGGGCATGTGGCCCATGCCGGGTTCCTGCGCGCGGATGTGCACGTGCATGATGCTGGCGCCTGCATCGAACGCCTGGCGCGCTTGGGCCGCCATTTGCTCGGGCGTGACGGGCACCGGGTGTTGCTGGGGGTTGGTCAGCACGCCGGTGAGGGCGCAGGTGAGGATGGCTTTTTCTTGCGTCATGCGGGGACCTCTTCGGTGATGTCGATTTCTGCGAGCACGCTGCCGGCGGCAACGCTGTCTTTGATCTGGGCGTGCAGGGCCGATACGGTGCCGCTGGCGCGGGCGTGCAGCCACATTTCCATCTTCATGGCCTCCACGCACAGCAAGGGCTGCCCGGCGGTGACCTGTTCGCCCACGGCCACGGCCACGGCGCACACCGTGCCTGCCACCGGGGAGCGCAGCTTGCGCGGGTCCAGGGCCGGATCGTTCTGTGGGAAGGGCGACAGTTCGGCGAACTGGTACACCGTGGCGCCCAGTGCCAGCGTGACCTGGCCACCCTGCATCTGGCACACGGCGCTGCGCTGCACGCCGCCCTGGCGCCAGTACAGGCGTTCGTCCTGCCAGCGCACGGCGTCGAAGGAGAAGCCCTCGGCGCCCGCCAATTGCACCTGCACCTGCGCCCCGTGGGGGCGCACGCGCACGGCGCGCTGTTCGCTGCCGCCCGCGAGCACCAGCGTGGTGCCCCAGGTGGCCACGCTGTCGGGGCGGCGGGCGCCGCCTTCGCTGGCCGCCAGCGCGGTGGCCGCCAGGGCCCAGGCCAGCGCATCGGGCTGGGGGCGCTGCAGCAGGGGTTCGCCTGCCTGCTGCCACTGGTCGATCAGCGTGGTGTGCATGCGCGCTTCGCGGAAGGCCGGGTGGTCCAGCAGGTCGCGCAGAAAGCGCGCGTTGTGGCGCAGGCCCAGCAGCGGCGCATCGTCCAGCGCCGCCATCAGGCGACGGATGGCGTCGGTCCGGTCGCGGCCATGGGCGATGAGCTTGGCCACCATGGGGTCGTAGTAGGGGGTGACTTCGCCACCCTCGCGGATGCCGGCGTCGATGCGCACCTCGCCAAACGCAGCCTGGCCCCGGGCGCGGCCCGCCAGCGCCTGCTCGGGCCGCCAGTAGCGCACCGGGCCGGTTTGCGGCGCGAAGCCGTCGTAGGGGTCTTCGGCGTAAAGCCGCACCTCGATGGCATGGCCGGACAGCATGATGTCCTCCTGCGCCAGCGGCAGCGGTTCGCCCGCCGCCACGCGCAACTGCCACTCCACCAGGTCCTGACCGGTGATGCACTCGGTCACCGGGTGCTCGACCTGCAGGCGCGTGTTCATCTCCAGGAAGTAGTGGTGGTTCTGCGCATCGACGATGAACTCGACCGTGCCCGCGCCCCGGTAGCCCACGGCCAGCGCGGCGGCCACGGCGTCGGCGCCCATTTGCGCGCGCATCTGCGCCGAGACCACGGGGGAGGGCGCTTCCTCGATGACCTTCTGGCGGCGGCGCTGCGCCGTGCAGTCGCGCTCGCCCAGGTGCACGGCGTTGCCGTGCGCGTCGGCGAAAACCTGGATCTCGATGTGGCGGCCGTTGTCGATCAGGCGCTCCAGCATCAGCGTGCCGTCGCCAAAGGCACTGGTGGCCTCGCGGCGCGCGCCCTCGATGGCGGCTTGCAACTCGCTGTCGTGCCGTACCAGGCGCATGCCGCGCCCGCCGCCGCCCGCCACGGCCTTGACCAGCAGCGGGTAGCCGAGCTTTTTCGCCTCGGCCACCAGCGTGGCGTCGGCCTGGTCCGCGCCCAGGTAGCCGGGCGCGCAGGGCACGCCGGCGGCGATCATGCGCTGCTTGGCCAGGGCCTTGTCACCCATGGCTTCGATGGCGCTGGGCGGCGGGCCGATGAAGACCACGCCCGCGTCCTCGCAGGCCTGGGCAAAGGCGGCGTTCTCGCTGAGGAAGCCGTAGCCGGGGTGCAGCGCATCGGCACCCGAGGCGCGGCAGGCGCCCAGGATGGCGTCGAATTGCAGGTAGGACTCGGCCGCCGGTGCGGGGCCGATGTGCACGGCCTCGTCGGCCAGCGCCACATGGGGGGCATCGCGGTCTGCGTCGCTGTACACGGCCACCGTGCGGTAGCCCAGGGCGCGGGCGGTGCGGATCACGCGGCAGGCGATTTCTCCGCGATTGGCGATCAGTATCTTGTTAAACATGTGTTGCCCCTTTCGCGGAGAAACCGCCTGCGTGCGCTGCGCGCACCATGCGATGTGGCTTCGCCGCTGCGCCGCTGCGCGGCTGGTCGCCCCGGTTCGCAATCAGGATCTTGGAAAAGCTCATGCGGGAACCCAGTGTGGTTTGCGTTTCTGCAGGAATGCGCCGGTGCCTTCTTGCCCCTCGGGGCCCTGGGCGGCGCGCGAGAAGAGGGCGGCGGCCTCATCGACCAGCGCGGCGGGGGCGTTCCAGCGGGCCTTGGCCATCAGCGCCTTGGTGGCGGCCAGGGCGCCAGGGGCGCAGGCCAGGATGTCGGCCAGCACGGCCTGCAGCGCGGCGTCCACGTCGGCGGTGGCCACTTGCTGGTGCACCAGGCCGATGCGCAGCGCCTGCGCCGCATCCAGCTTGCCGCCGGTCACTGCCAGGCGCTTGGCCTGCGAGTAGCCCAGGCGCTCGACGAGGAAGGGTGCGATCTGCGCGGGCACCACGCCCAGCGAGGTTTCGGGCAGGCGGAAGCTGGCTGTTTCGGTGGCGATGGCCACATCGGCCACGCAGGCCAGGCCAAAGCCGCCGCCCATCACCGTACCTTCCAGCACCGCCACCACAGCCAGCGGCGTGTCGGCAAAGGCCGCGCACATGCGGCCGAAGGCGGCATTGACTTCAGCAATGGGGTCGGTGCCTGCCGGGGCCTCCATGGCGCGCATGCGGGCCATGGCCATGTCCTTGAGGTCGCCCCCGGCGCAGAAATGCCCGCCCGCGCCGCGCAGCACCACCACGCGGGTCGGCTGGGCGCTGCCCACGCTGGCTTCGGCCTGCGCCAGGGCCTGGCGCAGCTCCTCCACCATGGCCAGCGACATGGCGTTGCGCACGTCGGGTCGGTTCAAGGTGATTTCGAGCACGGGGCCCGTAGATACTGCGCTAATAGCTATAAAAGTCATAGCATCAATCCGCTTCAGCGCTTCTTGCCGGGGAGGGTGCCTTCGAGCTTGCAGATGATGCCGAGCATGATTTCGTCGGCCCCACCACCGATGGAGATCAAGCGGCTGTCGCGGTAGGCTTGGCTGATGGGGTTGTCCGCCGTGAAGCCCATGCCACCCCAGTACTGCAGGCAACTGTCCGCCACCTCACGCGACAGGCGCCCCGCCTTGAGCTTGGCCATGGAGGCGAGCTTGGTCACGTCCTGGCCCGCCACATACGACTCCACGGCGCGGTAGGTGAGGGCGCGCAGGGCTTCGACTTCGGTGCGCAGCTCGGCCAGGCGGAAGTGCACCACCTGGTTGTTCAGGAGGGGCTGGCCGAAGGTGTGGCGCTGGCGCGTGTATTCGATGGTCTGGTCGATCAGGTTGTCCAGCGACTGGAGGCTGCTGGCCGCGCCATACAGGCGCTCTTCCTGGAACTGCAGCATCTGGAACATGAAGCCCGCGCCCTCCTGGCCGATGAGGTTGCGCTGGGGCACGCGCACGTTGTCGAAGAAGAGCTGCGCCGTGTCGCTCGAATGCATGCCGATCTTCTCGATCTTCTGGCGCGTCACGCCGGGGGCATCGAGCGGCACCATGATGAGCGACTTGTTCGAGTGCACCGGCCCCTCGCTGGTGTTGGCCAGCAGGCAGCACCAGTCGGCCTGCATGCCGTTGGTGATCCACATCTTGGAGCCGTTCAGAAGATAGTCGCCGCCATCCTTCTTGGCCGTGGTCTTGAGCGCGGCCACGTCCGAGCCGCCGGTGACTTCGCTCACGCCGATGCAGCCCACCAGGTCGCCCGCGATGGAAGGTGCGAGGAATTCACGGCGCAGCTCGTCGCTGCCAAAGCGCGCCAGCGCCGGGGTGCACATGTCCGTCTGCACGCCAATCGCCATGGGCACGCCGCCCACGTTGCACGTGCCCAGCGCCTCGGCCATGACCATGGAGTAACTGAAGTCCAGCCCCATGCCGCCGTACTCGGTGGGGTACTTGATGCCCAGCAGGCCCAGGTTGCCCATCTTCTTGAAGAGCTGGTGCGCGGGGAAGATGCCGGCCTTCTCCCATTCGCGGGTGTGGGGGTTGATCTCGTTGGCGACGAATTTGCGCACCGTGTCGCGGATCTGCTCGTGCTCGGGGGTGAATTGCATGGTGTGTGCTCCAGATTCAAGAAAGGGGTTACATGCGGGCGATGCCGAAGGTGTTGGGGTGCAGCACGCGCTGGCGTGCGTCGCGGGCCATGGCCAGGCATTGGGCGAGCACGTTGCGGGTTTCGCGCGGGTCGATGATTCCGTCGTCCCACAGGCGCGCGGTGCCGAACAGCACGTCGGATTCGGCATCCAGGCGGCGCTTGAGCTGCTCGCTCATGGCCTTGATGCCTGCCTCGGCCTGCTCGCCCAGGGGCACGCCAGCGCGCTCCAGCTTGCCTCGGCTGATCATCTCCATGACCATGGCGGCCTGGGCGCCGCCCATGACGGCGGTGCGTGCGCTGGGCCAACTGAAGATGAAATCCGGGTCGAAGCCGCGCCCGCACATGCCGTAGTTGCCTGCGCCGAACGAACCGCCCACCACGATGGTGAACTTGGGTACGCGCGCATTGGCCACGGCCTGGATCATCTTGCTGCCGTGCTTGATGGCACCGGCGCGCTCGGCCGCCGTGCCCACCATGTAGCCCGTGGTGTTCTGCAGAAAGACCAGCGGCGTGCCGCTCTGGTCGCACAGCTGGATGAACTGCGCCGCCTTGACCGAGCCCGTGGGCTGGATGGGGCCGTTGTTGGCGATGAGGCCGACCCGGTGGCCATTGATGCGCGCATGGCCGCACACCGTGTCGCTGTCGAAGGCCGCCTTGAATTCGAGGAAGTGCGAGCCATCGACGATGCGCGCGATGATCTCGCGCGCGTCGTAGGGCTCGCGCTCGTCGGCCGGGACGATGCCCAGCAGTTCTTCCGCGTCGTAGAGCGGCGCACGCACACTGCCGTCGGGCCCGCCGGCCTCGTCCCAGGGCAGGTGGTCCATCAGGTCGCGGGCGATGGCGATGGCGTGCGCGTCGTTCTCGGCCAGGTACTCGCCCAGGCCGGTCACGCGGGCGTGCAGGTCGCTGCCGCCCAGTTCGTCGTCGGTGGTGTCCTCGCCAATGGCGGCCTTCACCAGCGGCGGGCCGGCCAGGTAGATGCTGGAGCGGTCCTTGACCAATACCACATAGTCCGACAGGCCGGGCAGGTAGGCGCCACCGGCCGTGGACGACCCGTGCACCACGGCGATCTGCGGAATCCCCGCCGCCGACAGGCGCGCCTGGTTGGCGAAGCTGCGTCCGCCGTCCACAAAAATGTCGGCCTGGTACATCAGGTTGGCGCCACCCGATTCGACCAGCGCCACCAGCGGCAGCTTGTTCTGCAGCGCGATGGCTTGTGCGCGCAGGCCTTTCTTCAGACCCATGGGCGCCACGGTGCCGCCCTTGACGGCGCTGTCGCTGGCCGAAATCAGCACGCGCTTGCCTGCCACCTGGCCGATGCCCACGATGGAGCCGCCGCCGAGCACGGACTTCTTGCCGTCGTCATCGTGCATCCCCAGGCCCGCCAGGGCGCTGAGTTCCAGGAAGCTGCTGCCCCGGTCGAGCAGGCGCGCCACGCGCTCGCGCGGCAGCAACTGGCCCTTCTTCTCGAACTTGTCCTGCTTGGAGGCGGATTCCGCCACCACCTGGCCCTGCAGGGCCTGCACCTGCGCCAGCCGTTCGGCCATGCGCTCGTGGTTGCGGCGAAAACCCTCGCTGCGGGGATCGATCTGGGAGCGGATCTGCGTCATGGTTTGAGCACCTCCGGCGGCTGGGCGCGGTGGAAGCCCTCGAAAGGTTGGGAGCGTTGATGGTCCAGGCTGGGGAACACGGCACTGCCCAGTGAGGCCGCGCCATCGATCTGCACCGTGATGCCGGTGATGAAGGCCGCGCCGGGGCTGAGCAGGAAGACGATGGCCGCGCTGATCTCGGCCTCGGTCGCCAGGCGGCGCAGCGGCACATGCTGGCGCAGTTGCGGGATCAGCGCCTTGACGGCGCCGCCATAGCTGTCCATGCCCGAGGAGGCCACCCAGCCCGGCGCCACGGCGTTCACGCGCACGCCGCTGCTGGCCCATTCAAAGGCGGCGCTCATGGTCAGGTTGCTCATGCCCGCGCGCGCCGCGCCCGAGTGGCCCATGCCGGGCATGCCGTTGCGGAAGTCCGCCGTCATGTTGACGATCGCGCCGCCGTGCTCCTGCATGCTCTGCAGGAACACCTCGCGCATCATCAGAAAGCCGCCCGTGAGGTTGTTGCTCACCACGGCCTCGAAGCCGCGCTTGCTGATGGCCTGCAGCGGCGCGGGAAACTGCCCGCCCGCGTTGTTCACCAGGCCGGCGATGGGGCCCACCTTTTTCACCATGGTGGCCACGGCGGCCTTGACGGCTTCCTCGTCGCGGATGTCGAAGGCGATGGTCTCGCACAGGCCGCCGTCGTCGCGGATTTCCTGCGCCACGCGGTCGAGCTTCTCCTGGGTGCGGCCGCTGATGACGACGCGCGCGCCCAGCGACGCCAGTTCGTGGGCCACGCAGCGGCCGATGCCACTGCCGCCGCCCGTCACCCAGAGGGTGCGACCGGCAAACAGGCCTGGACGGAAGACGCTGTCATAGCGCGCGGCCTGGGAGGCTGTGTTCTGAAGTGGAGGAGTGGGCTGGTTCATGGAGGGTTGAAACTGCTTGGGTGACGAATTAGATGTCAACATGACGTTAACGTCAACCATATGTCTTATAGGTATTTTCCCTTGTCTATGCGTGATGAAATGGCTTTATGATGCACACCCTGATTTCTCAACACCTGCAAGGAACACCATGAACATCCAGGAATGCACCGAAGCCATCCGCGCCAAAGTGGGCGACAACAGCGGCCTGAACGCCGTGCTGAAGTTCGATTGCGGCGACGATGGCAAGATCGTCATCGATGGCGCATCCACCCCCAACACCGTGGACAACAACGACCGCGAAACCGACTGCACTGTGGCCATCTCGCTGGAGAACCTGAACGCACTGCTCACCGGCCAGCTGAACCCTGTCACCGGCTTCATGAGCGGCAAGTTCAAGGTCAGCGGCGACATGAGCGTCGCCATGAAGCTGCAACGGGTGGTCTGAACATGGCTGCAGGCCGCACTTCCGCGCAGGGCGACGCGCAGGCTGCAGCCACGGCGGCGGCCGCGCGCCAGCTGCTGGATGACCACAACAGCGACGACAAGCATTCGGAGCTGTTCGGGGTCACAGAGCTGTGCAACGCCTTTGACGTGACGCCGCGGACCCTGCGCTTCTACGAAGACAAAGGTCTGCTGAGCCCGCGCCGCATCAATGGCACCCGCGTGTACAGCCGCCGCGACCGTGCGCGGCTGGCGCTGATCCTGCGTGCCAAGGCCATCGGCTCCTCGCTGGCCGAGATCAAGCAGTACCTCGACATGTACGGCCAGGCTGGCGAGGGCCGCGAGCAGCAGCTGCGCTATGTGCTACAGCGCACCGACAAGGTCATTGCCGAGCTGGAGCAAAAGCGCGCACACATCGAGAGCAGCCTGGCCGAGCTGCGCATCATCAACAGCAATGTGCGCCAGAACCTGGGGCTGCCTCCGCTGGACTGATGTCGCTGGACTCGTTCTGTTGTGGCGTCGTTGGCTTTTGGGCCTCGGCGCTTTTTTCTTTTCACGGCATCAGCCGCCGACCGACGCGAGCGCACTCCAGATCGTGTGCGTAAGCATGTCCGCCAGCGCCTCGCGCTCCTTGGGCGTGCTCTGTTCGTTCAGCATCTTGCAGAAGCTGCGCTCGATGGTCCAAGCCAGCATGCGCGCGAGACCAGCTTGCGCGGCCGGGTGGGCGGCGCCTTCCTTTGCGAGCTGGTCGAGCGTGCGCTGGATCTCGCGGGTGCGCTGGTCCATGAATTCGGCGAACACCGCCTGCACCTGCGGATCGTAGGCGGACACCTCGTTCATGGCCCAGATGGCGTGCCGGTGCTGGAACAGGATCTCTACCACCTCGCGCATGAAGGCCTGGAACTCGGTGCGCCCGTAGCTGCCGGACTTCTTCAGCCGCGCCCGGGCGGCGGTCTTGAGCTGCAGTTGCACCGCCTGCATGGCGTGGCTGACGAGCTGCCCCTTGTTGCGACAGTGCAGGTAGAAGGTGGCGCGCGCCATGCCCGCTTCCCGCGCCAGCTCTTCCACGCTGATGGTCGTGAAGCTCTCGCCGCGCGCGAGCAGGCGCTCGAAAGCCTCGACCAACCGGTCCATGGCGGCGGGCGGAGAGGTGTCGGTGGTGGCGCGGTTGCGCCGTGTGATGGAGGCCATGCGAAGCCGCGTAATTACACGACGGCCTGCGGATGGTGCCCCGGCTGCACGAACAGGTCGAACGCCAGCGGCGTGCTGCCCGGCTCGCAGCGGTAGGGTCGCATGTCGCGCACCCCGGCCTCCACCAGCACGTCTTCGTCCACGCAGTGCCGGCCCGTGAAGGCGGTGCTCGGCTGGGTGAGGATGTGCCAGGCAGCGTCCGCCATGATCTCGGGTGTGCGGCTCACGGCCCGTGCCTGCGTGCCCGCGATGTGGCGCACGGCGGCGGTGTCGATGTAGGTCTTGGGCCAGAGCGTGTTGAAGGCGATGCGCTCGCGCCGGAACTCCTCTGCCATGGCCATGGCGTAGAGGCTCATCGAATACTTGGCCAGCGCGTAGGCCGGGTAGGGGGCGAACCATTCGGGCTTGAATTCGAGCGGTGGTGCCAGGTTGAGCACATGCGGGTTGGCCGCCTTCATCAGGTGCGGGATGCAGGCGCGGCTGACCAGGAAGGTGCCCCGGGCGTTGATGTTCTGCATCAGGTCCAGCCGTTTGGGCTCGGTCTGCAGCGTGCCCGTGAGGTGGATGGCCGAGGCGTTGTTGATGCAGATGTCGATGCCGCCAAAGCGCTCCACGGTGCGGGCCACGGCGGCGTCGATCTGGTCCGCGTCGCGGATGTCGCACAGCAGCGGCAAGGCCTGGCCGCCCGCGGCCTCGATCTCGCGCGCTGCGGTGTGGATGGTGCCCGGCAGCGTGGGGTGCGGTTCCGAGGTCTTGGCCGCGATGGCCACGTTGGCGCCGTCACGCGCCGCGCGCAGCGCGATCGCGAGGCCGATGCCGCGCGAGCCGCCGCTGATGAACAGGGTCTTGCCGTGGAGGGACATGATTTTCCTTTCGGGGCTGCCCCGGGTTGGAGCGTTGCTGGGCGACTGTACCGAAACAAAAACAGTTCGTCTAGACAGTGTGTCTATTTTGTTCTGGTGGCCTGTGCTCGCACACAATGGCCAATAATTTCTGCCGTGACCGGCCTCTCAACGTCTTCTCGATCAAGCCCATGACCACCGCTCCCGAATGGATCGCCCGCAGCGTTTCGCGCCTGCGCGGCTCCCGTGCCGCTGAAGGCGCCCCGACGGCTGCACAGGCCGCCAAAGTGGAGGTGGAGCGCAGCACCCACGAGCGCCTGCAGGCCACACTCAGGCGCGGCAACGAGGCGCTGTCGCCGCGCGCCCTGCGCCGCCTGCTGGCCGACCTGCAGGAAGTGGTGGCGCCGCGCGTGAGCGAGGTCGAGGGCGGTGCCCGGGCCCAGGCCGTGGCGCAGTGGTATGCGCAGGCCGAGCCCGAGGAGCGGCGCGACATGTGGCTGCTCATGAGCGAGCAGTTCGCGCCCGACGCCACGCGCTTCAAGTCGGCGCGCCTGCGCTACGAGGCGGCGGCGGGCACGGAAGAGGAGGGCCAGGCCGAGATCCACCTGCGCCGTGCGCTGGTGTCGCCGCGCACGCGGCTGCTGCAGCGCTTCGCGGTGTTTCCGCAGGGCATGCGCTTCCTGGTGGATTTGCGCGCCGAGCTGCTGCCGGCCCTGAAGCAAGACAAGCGCCTGCTGGCACTGGATGCCGAGCTGGAGCAGCTGTTCTCCACCTGGTTCGATGTGGCCTTTCTGGAGCTGCGCCGCCTGTCCTGGGATTCGCCCGCCTCGCTGCTGGAAAAGCTCATCCAGTACGAGGCCGTGCACGACATCCGCAGCTGGGCCGACCTGAAGAACCGCCTCGACAGCGACCGCCGCTGCTACGGCTTCTTCCACCCGCGCCTGCCCAATGAGCCGCTGATCTTCGTCGAGGTGGCGCTGGTGGATCGCATCTCCGACAGCATCACGCCGCTGCTCGACGAGGCCGCAGCGCCGTGCGATATCAGCAAAGCCACCACGGCCATCTTTTATTCCATCAGCAACACCCAGACGGGCCTGCGCGGCGTGAGCTTTGGCGACTCGCTCATCAAGCATGTGGTGGAGACGCTCAAGCAGGAATTCCCGCGCCTGCGCACCTTCGCCACGCTCTCGCCGATTCCGGGCCTGCGCTCCTGGCTGGGCAAGAACGCAGGCGCCATGCTCGAGCGCCTGGACGAGCGCCGCCGTGCGGAACTGGGACGGGCCGTGGGCTTCGAGCCGCCGCAGGCCTCGCACCTGCTCGCGGCGTTCGACAGGGCGCAGGCGCTGGACGAGCGCTCGCCCGTGCGCCAGATGCTGCTGCAGTGCGCCGCGCACTACCTGGCGCGCGAACTGCAGGACGGCAAGCCCGTGGATCCGGTGGCACGCTTCCACCTGGGCAATGGGGCGCGCGTGGAGCGGCTCAACTGGGCGGGCGACCCGTCGCCCAAGGGGCTCAAGCAGTCCTACGGGCTGATGGTGAACTACTTGTACGATCTCAAGCGCATCGACAAACACCGCGCCCAGCTGGCCGAAGGCCAGGTGGCGGCGTCGCGCGAGATCGAAGGCCTGTGTGCCTTCCGCTGAAAGCGCGACAGGACCGGTTCAGAAGGAATCCATACACATGACAGCAGAAGTGGTGGCGGCCCCGGCCGCCGGAGAAGCCGGCGCCGCCGGTGTGGTGGTGGTGACCTTGCGCCACACCGGGCGGCTCAATGCCATGTCGCGCGCCATGTGGCGCCAGTTGCGCTCTGTTTTCGAGAGCATCCAGCGCAATACAGAAGCGCGCTGCGTGCTGATCGAAGGCGCGGATGGCGCGTTCTGCGCGGGTGGCGACATCTCCGAATACCCGGCTTTCCGCTTCGATGCGGCGCAGTTGCGCGATTTCCATGAGAACGATGTCTGGGGCGGCCTCTCGGCCATGCTGGCCTGCGACGTGCCCATCGTCGCGCGCATCGCTGGCGCCTGCATGGGCGCGGGTGTGGAGATTGCCAGTTGCTGCGACATCCGCATTGCCGCCACGGGTGCGCGCTTTGGCGCGCCCATCGCGCGCCTGGGCTTTCCGATGGCGCCGCGCGAGGCGCAGCTGGTGGCAGGCGCCGTGGGCGAACTGACGGCACGCCAGATGCTGCTCGAAGCCGCCACCTTCAGCTCGCCCGACATGTTGGCGCGCGGGTTTCTGAGCCGCGTGGTGCCCGACGAGCTGTTGCAGGCCGACGCCCTGGGCACAGCCCAGCGCGTGGCCGCGCTGGCACCGCAGGCCGCGCGCCTGAACAAGCAGACACTTCGGGCACTAAAAATGCCTCCAGCGCTTACTGGTAAATCGTTGGCAGCTATCAAAACAATAGCATCCGATGGCATGGATCCCTATGCCTACGCCGACAGCGCCGAGCACCGCGAGGGCATCCACGCCTTTCTCGCCAAACGTCCTCCTGCCTTCTGACGGACCCGTCCTTCACCATGACCGTACTCCGCAACGACAGCCTGTTCGCCGCCCTGCGCGCGGCCTTTCCCGCCGACCTGGACGCCACGGCCATCGAGACCACGGCGCCCGATGGCACGCCGCTGTACTACACCTGGCGCGACATCGACCGCGCCAGCAGCCGCATCGCCAACCTGCTGGCCTCGCTGGGTCTGCCGGGCGGCAGCCGCGTGGCGGTGCAGGTGGAGAAGTCGGTCGAGGCCCTGCTGCTGTACCTGGCCACGCTGCGCGCGGGCTATGTCTTCTTGCCGCTCAACACGGCCTACCAGAGCGCCGAGATCGAGTACTTCATCGGTAACGCCGAGCCCGCCGTGGTGGTGTGCACGCCGGGCAATTTCGGCTGGGTGTCGAAGATCGCCTTCACGGCCGGCACGCGCCATGTGTTCACGCTGAGCGAGAACCGCGACGGCAGCCTGCTGGAGCGCGCGGCGCACCATGCCGACACGCACGAGGCGGCGCGCAAGGGTGCGGACGACCTGGCCGCCATCCTCTACACCAGCGGCACCACGGGCCGCAGCAAGGGGGCCATGCTGACGCACGGCAACCTGCTGTCCAACGCGGTGATGCTGAATGAATACTGGGGCTGGCGCCGGGACGACGTGCTGATCCACGCGCTGCCCATCTTCCATGTGCACGGGCTGTTCGTGGCCATCCACGCGGCGCTGCTGGGCGGCAGCAAGATGCTCTGGCTGGCGAAGTTCGACCCCAAGGCCGTGATTGCCGTGCTGCCGCGTGCCACCGTGTTCATGGGCGTGCCCACGCTGTATGTGCGCATGCTGGGCGAGGGCGCGCTCACGCGCGAGGCCGCACGGAACATGCGCCTGTTCATCTCGGGCTCGGCGCCGCTGCTCATCGAAACCTTCCGCGACTGGCAGGAGCGCACGGGCCACACCATTCTGGAGCGCTACGGCATGAGCGAGACCATCATGCTCACCTCCAACCCCTATGCGGCGGATGCGCGCCATGGCGGCCAGGACGAGCGCCGTGGCGGCACCGTGGGCTTCCCGCTGCCCGGCGTGGGCCTGCGCGTGGTGGGGGACGACGGCCAGGCATTGGCCGTGGGCGAGACCGGCAATATCCAGGTGCGCGGCGCCAACGTGTTCAAGGGATACTGGCGCATGCCCGAGAAGACGGCCGAGGAGTTCACCCCCGATGGCTGGTTCAAGACCGGCGATGTGGGCGTGGTGGACGAGCGCGGCTACGTGCGCATTGTCGGCCGCAGCAAGGACCTGATCATCAGCGGCGGCTACAACGTCTATCCGGCCGAGGTCGAGGGCTACATCAACGAGCTGCCCGGCGTGGCCGAGAGCGCGCTGGTGGGCGTGCCGCACCCGGATTTTGGCGAGGTGGGCGTGGCGGTGGTGATTGCCAAGCCCGGCGCGGTGCTGCAGCCCGAGGCCATCGTGACGCAGCTCAAGTCGCAGCTGGCCAACTTCAAGATTCCCAAGCAGTGCTACGTGGTGCCGGAGCTGCCGCGCAACACCATGGGCAAGGTGCAGAAGAACCTGCTGCGCGAGCAGTACAAGGGGCTGTTCGCCTGAACGTCCACAAATTCCCTAGAAAAACGGGCCTTGAAGGCCCGTTTTTCTATTGAAAATATAGCTGTCAGCGCTTGATGGATAAGCGTTGAAGCCGTTTTTTATCGCAATACCAGCACCGGAATGTGCGAATGCGTCAGCACATGCTGGGTTTCGCTGCCCAGCAGCAGGCGCTTGATGCCCTTGCGGCCGTGCGAGGCCATCACGATCAGGTCGCATTTGTGCTTCTTGGCGGCGGCGATCACGGCCTCCGCCACCAGGTCGGACTTGGCAACGACGGCCTTCACGTTGACGCCCAGGGCCTGCCCCCGGGTCTTGACTCCATCGACTTCGGCCTGGGCCGCGTCGGCCCACTGCTTTTCGATCCGGCGCACATCGCTGGGATCCACGGGCATGCCGCCTTCAAAGTAGCTGCGTGGGTAACGCGGCACCACCTTGAGTGCCACAGCGCTTGCGCCGCATTGTGCCGCCAGCGTCAGCCCGTCCTGAACCGCCTTGTCCGAGAGCTTGGAGCCGTCTGTGGCAATCAGAATGCGTTGGTACATGGTGAATCCTCTGTGCTGAAAAACTTGATTAGAGTAAAAAACACGTGTTTTAAATTGACCGTGGTCAAATATCTGGAGGCTAAGTAACTGTAAGCTTGCCCCATGTCAAAGATTCTTGCCCCGGCACTGGATATGCGTCCTGGCGACCCATACCCGGCAAAGGGCGCAGATGCGCCGGATGGCTCGGCCGATGAGGTCTTGCTGGACGATCCGCAGGAGTGGCCGTCGTTTGGTCGGGAATGTTCGGCGCAGGAGGGGCGGGATCGGTATCCCGGCGCCTGGGAGTCGAATGTGGTCATTGAAGGCATGCACTGCGCTGCATGTGCCCTGACCATTGAAGAGGCGCTGTGCCGCGTGCCCGGGGTCCAGCGCGCCGATGTCAGTGCGGCCACCCAGCGCGCCCGCGTGGTCTGGCAGCCGGACCACACACGTCCGTCGGTATGGATGCAGGCGCTGCGCCAGGCAGGGTACCGTGCCTTGCCTGCGCTGGACGCGCAGGCGCGCGACCAGCGCCAGCGCGAGCACCGCCAGGCCTTGTGGCGCTGGCTGGTGGCGGGTTTTTGCATGATGCAGGTCATGATGTATGCGTGGCCTGCCTACGTGGCAGCACCGGGCGATCTGTCCATGGAGATGGAGCGCTTGCTGCGCTGGGCCTCCTGGGTCATCAGTCTGCCGGTGGTCCTGTTTGCCTGCGGCCCGTTCTTTTCAAGCGCCCTGCGCGATATCCGGCTGAGGCGCATCAGCATGGATCTTCCGGTGGCACTGGGGATGCTCATCACCTTTGTCGTGAGCTCGATCGGCACGTTCGATCCGGAAGGTGTGTTTGGTCACGAGGTCTATTTTGATTCGCTGACCATGTTTGTCTTCTTTCTGCTCACCGGCCGCTGGTTGGAGACGCGTCTGCGCGACCGCACCGCGGGCGCACTGGAGGCGGTGCTCAATCGCTTGCCTCCCAGCGTGTTGCGCCGTACCGATGGAGGCGATTTCGAACGCGTGGCCGTGCGTCGTCTGCAAGTGGGCGACGTGGTGCGCGTACTGCCGGGCGAGGCCTTTGCAGCCGACGGGCAGGTGATCGAAGGCCGCACATTGGCCGACGAGGCACTGTTGACCGGTGAATCCACACCCGTGCAGCGTGGCCCGGGCAGCAAGGTGGTGGCGGGCAGCTTCAACCTGCAATCGCCAGTTCTGGTGCAGGTGGAGGGCTTGGGAGAAGATACCCGGTTTGCCCAGATCGTCGCCTTGATGGAAAGTGCCGCCACGCAAAAGCCCCGGTTGGCACAGTTGGCCGATCGCATTGCGCGGCCCTTTCTGGTGCTGGTGCTGCTCGCAGCGGCGTTGGCGGCGGCCTGGTGGTGGCCCACCGATCCGGCGCGCGCGCTCATGGTGGCGGTGGCCGTACTCATTGTGACCTGTCCTTGCGCTTTGTCGCTGGCTACGCCGGTGGCCATGTTGTCTGCGGCTGGAGCGTTGGCGCGCAGCGGGGTGCTGGTGCGCAACCTGCAGGCCCTTGAATCGCTCTCGCAGGTGGATACGGTGGTGTTCGACAAGACCGGCACCCTCACGCGCGACAGCATGACGGTGCAGGCCATAGAGCCAACCCAGGTGGGACAGGAAATGCAGGTGCTGGGAATGGCGGCAGCCATGGCGGCGCAGTCCCTGCATCCGGTGTCGCGCGCGCTCGTGCAGGCCGCGCAGCAGCGTGGTGTGGCGGGCCAATGGGCGGTTCGGGATCTGCAGGAACTGCCCGGCCTGGGGTTGCAGGCGCTGGTGCAGCAAGTCGATGGCACGGGCCCGGCGTGGTTGCTGCGCCTGGGGTCGGCACGCCACGCGGGCTTGACGTCGCCGGAAGGTGGGGGGCTGCTGGATGGTTCGGGCAGTGTCTGGCTGGCGCTCATCGATGATGCCGGGCAATCCCATGAATGGGCGCGGTTCGTGTTGGCTGAGGATCTGCGGCCGCACAGCAGCGCAGCCGTGGCCGGGCTGCGCCAAGCAGGAATGGGCGTGTATTTACTTTCGGGCGACCGCGCCGATGCCGTCGCCCGGTTGGCCGCCAGTGTGGGTATTACCGATTGGCGTGCAGAGTGCGCACCAGCCGACAAGCTTGCTGCAATGCGCGCATTGCAGGCCCAGGGTCACCGTGTGGCCATGGTGGGAGACGGGCTCAACGATGGGCCGGTGCTGGCGGCGGCGCACGCCTCTTTCGCCTTTGGTCGGGCAGTGCCGTTGGCACAGGCACGGGCGGATTTTGTGGTGCCTGGGGATGATCTCGGGCAGGTGGTTCGGACAATAGCCCTAGCCCAGCAAGCAGTAAAGGTTGTGCGACAAAATTTATGGTGGGCTGCTGCGTACAACGCGGCTTCCGTGCCCTTGGCAATCGCTGGCTACATGCCGGCATGGTTGGCGGGGCTGGGTATGGCGCTGAGTTCGCTTCTGGTGATCCTGAATGCAGCGCGCTTGTCAGTGATCCCTTCAGCGCCCCTGCCCCAGGCCTCGGATCACGTCTCTGCCCCCAGGGGCCAGGCGGCTTCTGCCTGAGTGCCCGCTGCAATTGGAATTGGTCTGATGGACATCCTGTATCTCTTGATTCCGCTGTCGGTGGTCTTGGTGCTGCTGATCCTGCTTGGCCTTTGGTGGGCCGTGCACAGGGGACAGTTCGAGAATGTGGAGCAGGAGGGAGAACGCATTCTTCGCGACGGTTGACTAGCGTCAATAGCACTACCGTTAACGAGGTTATTATTTCCGAGAACTCTAAGAGGTAAGCGATGGATTCACTAACAAAAGCAGATGCTGCCCACTACAACGACACGGTTGTGCGGCAGTTTTCAATCATGGCCGTGGTTTGGGGTGTTGTGGGCATGCTGGTGGGCGTGTTCATTGCAGCCCAGCTGGCATGGCCAGAACTCAATTTCAACATCCCCTGGCTCAGCTACGGGCGCTTGCGCCCCCTGCACACCAATGCGGTGATTTTTGCTTTCGGCGGCAGCGCGCTCATTGGTACGAGCTACTACGTGGTTCAGCGCACTTGCCAGGTGCGACTGTTTGGCGGTCCGCTGGTGGGCTTCACCTTCTGGGGTTGGCAGCTGGTGATTCTGGCTGCAGCCATCTCCTTGCCGCTGGGCTACACCAGCGCCAAGGAATACGCTGAACTCGAATGGCCCATCGACATCCTGATCACGCTGGTCTGGGTGGCCTACGCCATCGTCTTCTTTGGAACCATCGGCATCCGCAAGGTGCGTCACATCTATGTGGCCAACTGGTTCTACGGTGCATTCATCTTGGCGGTGGCAGTGCTGCACCTGGTCAACAGTGCTGCGGTGCCTGTCAGCTTGATGAAGAGCTATTCCGCGTATGCAGGTGTGCAGGACGCCATGGTGCAGTGGTGGTACGGCCACAACGCTGTGGGCTTCTTCCTCACGGCGGGCTTCCTGGGCATGATGTATTATTTCATCCCCAAGCAGGCCGGTCGTCCCGTGTACTCGTATCGCCTGTCGATCGTGCACTTCTGGGCCCTGATTTTCACCTACATGTGGGCTGGCCCTCACCATCTGCACTACACCGCGCTGCCTGACTGGACGCAATCGGTGGGCATGGTGTTCTCGCTCATCCTGTTGGCCCCGAGCTGGGGCGGCATGATCAACGGTGTGATGACGCTGTCGGGCGCATGGCACAAGCTGCGTGACGACCCCATCCTGCGTTTCCTGATCGTGTCGCTGTCGTTCTACGGCATGTCCACGTTCGAGGGTCCGATGATGTCCATCAAGACGGTCAATGCCCTGAGCCATTACACCGACTGGACCGTGGGCCACGTCCACTCCGGCGCGCTGGGTTGGGTGGGTCTGATCACCATGGGTTCGTTGTACTACCTGGTGCCGCGTCTGTTTGGCCGCGAAAAGATGCACTCCGTCAAGGCCATCGAGCTGCACTTCTGGCTCGCCACCATCGGCATCGTGCTCTACATCGCCGCCATGTGGATTGCCGGTGTGATGCAAGGCCTGATGTGGCGCGCTGTCAACGCCGATGGCACGCTGACCTACACCTTTGTCGAGAGCGTCAAGGCGAGCTATCCGTTCTACATGATCCGTGTCGCCGGTGGTGTGTTGTACCTCACAGGCATGATCATCATGGCCTGGAACGTCTGGATGACGGCCATTTCGGGGCGCTCGGTCAACGTGGCCATCCCCGCCGTCAAGCCTGCTCACGCCTGAGATCGCGAGGAATACATTCATGTCTCAAAACCAACAATCCTCCAGCGGTTTCACCCACGAGAAGGTCGAAACCAACAACTTCCTGATGATCGTTCTGATCGTCCTGGTGATCGCCGTGGGCGGTCTGGTTGAAATTGTTCCGTTGTTCTTCCAGAAGTCCACCACAGAGCCGGTCAAGGGGGTGGAGCCTTACGCAGCGCTGCCGCTGATGGGGCGCGACATCTACATCCGCGAGGGCTGCTACAACTGCCACTCGCAGATGATCCGTCCCTTCCGCGCGGAGACGCTGCGTTACGGTCACTACTCGGTGGCAGGTGAGTTCGTGTATGACCACCCCTTCCAATGGGGTAGCAAGCGTACCGGCCCCGACCTGCACCGTGTGGGTGGCAAGTACAGCGATGAATGGCATCGCATCCACCTGGTCAACCCACGCAACGTGGTGCCCGAGTCCAACATGCCTGGCTACCCCTGGCTGGAGAAGAACCAGATCAATCCGGCTGATGTGGCTCCGCGCATGAAGGCGCTGCGTACCGTGGGTGTTCCCTACACCGACGAGCAGATTGCCGCTGCCGCAGATGAAGTGAAGGGCAAGACCGAGATGGAAGCCCTCATTGCCTACCTGCAGGGCATGGGACGCGCACTCAAGTAAGCGTAGAAAGGGCCATCATGGACACTACCACCATGCGCGTCATCGTCACGCTGCTGTCGTTTGGCTGCTTCATCGGCATCGCTCTGTGGGCGTATGCACGCAGCAACCGGGAGCGGTTCGAAGAGGCAGCCCAACTGCCTTTCCAACAAGAATGAAACCCACCAGAACGAGAACAAACCATGAGTGATTTCACCAGTAATTTCTGGTCGGTGTTTGTGGCCGGTGTCACGGTCATCAGCATCATCGCCTGTCTGATTCTGCTCGTTATTACGGCGCGCAAGAAAGTCGCTTCTACCGCGGACAACACTACCGGCCACGTCTGGGACGAGGACCTGACCGAGATGAACAACCCCATGCCACGGTGGTGGATGTGGCTGTTCGTGATCACCATCGTTTTCGGTTTTCTTTACCTGGCCATGTATCCCGGGCTGGGCAAGTTCTCCGGACAGTTGGGTTGGTCCCAGGTAGGTGAGTACAAGCGCGAAATGGACAAAGGCAATGCCGAGATTGAGCCTGTCTATGCACGCTTTGCCTCGATGAAGCCAGAAGAAATTGCCGCTGACGCGCAAGCCATGGCCATTGGCGAGCGCCTGTTCATGAACAACTGTGCGCAGTGCCACGGCTCTGACGCGCGCGGTGGCAAGAGCTTCCCCAACCTGACTGATGGTGATTGGCTGTACGGCGGCTCTCCCGAGACGATCCGTGAAACCCTGCACCAGGGTCGCATGGGCATGATGCCTCCCATGGGTGACGCGGTGGGTTCTGCTGAAAATGTGCGCAACCTGGCCCATTACGTGATGAGCCTGTCGAACAGCCCGCATGACTCGCTGCGTGCCAATTTGGGCAAGGAACATTTTGCGGCTTGCGCTGCTTGCCATGGGCCGGACGGCAAGGGCAATCAGGCGCTGGGTGCCCCCAATCTGACCGACGATATCTGGCTGCATGGCTGGGGTGAAGCCGCGATCACCACCATGATCAACCAAGGCAAAACCAACCAAATGCCTGCGCAGGCAGGCAAACTGACCGAAGCCCAGCTTGGGGTGCTGACCGCCTACGTGTGGGGTCTGTCGAACAAGCCCGGTGCCGCAGCCAAGCGCTGAATACAGGCCCCTCGGGGCCTGTCTGCGGCGCGCGCAAAGTGTGCAGGCCTTGTGCGCGTCGGGTTAATCAGGACGTAGTCCAATCCACTGCGTCTATTTCTGCACTATGAGCACTGCACCATGAATACCCCCAGCGGGAAACCCCGCAAGGTCATCCCTATCGCTTCGGCAGATCCTCAGAACGAGATCGCGTCACTGTACGAAGCGCAAAAGAAGGTCTATCCGCGTTCGATCAGTGGCTATTTCGCGCGCTGGCGGTGGATCTTGGTGTTTTTCACCCAGATTGTTTTCTACGGCCTGCCTTGGCTTCAGTGGGGCGAGCGGCAGATCATGCTGTTCGATCTGGGTGCGCGCAGGTTCTATCTGTTTGGTCTGGTTCTGTATCCGCAGGACTTCATCTACCTGACCACGCTGCTCATCATCTCGGCGCTGGCGCTGTTCTTGTTCACTGCGGTGGCCGGGCGTCTCTGGTGTGGGTTTGCCTGTCCGCAGACGGTGTACACCGAAATCTTCATGTGGATAGAGCACAAGATCGAAGGCGATCGCAGTGCCCGTCTGCGACTTGACGGCAGCCCGTGGACCTTCGAGAAGATCTGGAAGAAGACGGTCAAGCAGTTCTTGTGGATTGCCGTCTCGGTGTGGACGGGCTTTACCTTTGTCGGCTACTTTGTGCCCATTCGCCAGCTGGGCGGCGAGCTGATGGCGCTCCAGGGTACCTGGCAGATTTTCTGGGTCCTGTTTTACGGTTTTGCCACCTACGGCAACGCAGGTTTCCTGCGTGAGCAGGTGTGCAAGTACATGTGTCCCTACGCACGCTTCCAGAGCGCGATGTTCGATCGCGACACCCTGATCGTCACCTACGACGAAGCACGGGGAGAGCCACGCGGCCCTCGGACCAAGACCGTGGACTACAAAGCCAAGGGTCTGGGCGATTGCATCGACTGCACCTTGTGCGTCCAGGTGTGCCCGGTGGGGATCGATATCCGCAATGGCTTGCAGTATGAGTGCATCGGCTGCGGCCTGTGCGTCGATGCCTGCAATACGGTGATGGACAAGATGCAGTACCCGAGGGGGTTGATCCGCTTCTCCACCCAGAACGGCGTGTCGCGCGGCTGGGGCAAGGTTGAGATTCTGAAGCGTGTGATGCGACCACGGGTGCTGATCTATTCGGGCATCTTGGTGGCACTGTCGTTGGGCATGCTGTTGAGTCTGGCCGTGCGTACGCCCTTCAAGGTCGATGTGGTGCGTGATCGCGCTGCGCTGGCGCGCATTGTGGCCGGAGGCAAGTTGGAGAACATCTACCGCCTCCAGATCATGAACGCCACGGAGGTCTCCCAGCATTACCGTCTTTCCGTCAGTGGGCTGGAGGGCGCGCAACTGGTTGCAGAGCCTGAGTATGTGATCGAGCCTGCGCAATCACGTTGGGTGGTGGTGCAGGTGCATGTTCCGTATGGCAGCCTTCCCGAGGGCTCGCACCCGGTGCGCTTCGAAGTCCTGGCCGTGGAGTCCGGTGCGAAGGTGCTTGAGAAATCCGTCTTCCTGGTTCCTCGCCAGTGAGCCCGCCATTCCCGTGACATTTCTGCCAAGGTAAAAGCATGGACCCCCAAAAAACTGAAAAACCGCCCCAAAGTGGCCCCTGGTGGAAACACGGCTACATGTGGATGGTCGTAGGCGGGCCGCTGATCGTTGTGGTGGCTGGGTTCACCACACTGTGGCTAGCGGTGCGCACGCCCGATCCGGTGATCGCCGAAGACTACTACCGCCGCGGCATTGAGATCAATGAGCGCCTGCAGGAGCCAGAAAAGAGTCTGGTGCCTGCGCTCAAAGGCCGCAATCACGCAGCCACCCCTGCCCAGGATCAACCTCGCTAGCCGCTGCGGGTGTTTTGTTCGGCAGCGCAACCAAGGAGACAAGACCGATGTGGAGCCAACGCCTGATGTGGATTGCCTGGCCCGCCTTTCTGATGGCGGGCGTTCTGGAAATGCTGGTTTTTGCCATGGTGGATCCGCACGACCTGCAGTGGCTCAATGGCGCCCATGTCGAATGGTCGCGTGAAGCCATCTACACTGCGGCCTTCTTTGTGTTCTGGATCATCACCATGGTGTCCAGCGCATTGACCACCTTGCTGGCAGCCTCGCCTTTCGAACTCAATCGATGTCCGGTGCCGACGGCGCAGCGCCCCGATGCCTGCCACAAGAATCTGCCCACGGAACATTGACCTGCCTAGAACATGAGCCACTCACCATTCAGCACCTGCGATTTCTGCGACCAGCACAAGGCCGATACCTCGGGCCAATTCCGTGTCTTGCCCCCGGTGTTTGCCAGCTACGGCGCCAGGCCTGCCTTCGCTGGGCCTGTGAGTACCGTCAAGTGTTTCGAGGACAACACCCTCGTCAAGGCCGCCGTGGACTCGCCCGGCCAGGGCCGCGTGTTGGTGGTTGATGGAGGCGGCTCGCTGCGCCGGGCGCTGGTGGGGGGCAACCTGGCCGCCGCCGCAGCGCGCAACGGCTGGGCCGGCATTGTGGTGGACGGCTGCGTGCGCGATGTGGCGGAACTCAATGCCACCGGTGTGGGCATCCGCGCCCTGGGCCTCATGCCGCTGCCCACTGAAAAGCGCAACGAAGGCCAGCGCGACGTGGTGGTGCAGATCCAGGGCGTTCGCGTCCAGCCGGGCGACTGGCTTTATGCCGACGCCGACGGCATCGTCATCAGCGCCACGTCACTGGCCTGAGCCCACGCGCCACGCCAGGCGCGAGGGCAGGGTGGCCAGCACCACGCTGGCCAGAGCGATGCCAAAGGCCAGCCACTGCATGCTGTTGAGGTGCTCGCCCAGCGCCGCCACACCCACCAGCGTGGCGCTGAGCGGCAGGAACACCGTGAACACCCCGCCTTGTGCCGCGGGCACCGCCTTGAGTCCCGTCATCCAGAGCCACACCGTCCATACGCAGGCGGCCAGGGCATAGAACAGCAGAAGCAGCCACATGCCGATCCCCACACCGGCAAAGTCAAACTGCAAGGCGTGGTAGAGCCCCAGGGGGGTGGACAGCGCAAATCCCCACAGATTGATGAGCGAGGTGATGCGGCGTGGCCCCAGGGTTCCGGTCAGCTTCTTGCCGATCACCGAATACGCCGCCTCACAGACCACGGCGCCCAGCAGGAGCAGGTACCCTAGCCACACCTTGTTTTGAGTGTTTTCCGCCTCTAGGGCAGATGCAGTATGCGCAAGGCGCTCATCTTTTGATAGTGCAAACAGGACAATGCCCGCGACCGCCAGGGCCACGGCAAACCAGGTGCGCGGTGCGATGCGTTCGCGCAGAAACGCCCAGCTCATCAACGCCACTGCGGCGGGAATACCCGCCATGATCACACCGGCGGTCACTGCGCTGGTCAGGCTCACGCCGTAGATCATGCACACCGTGAACAGAAAATTGCCCAGCAAAGACTCCAGGAACAGTAACCCCCGCGTGTGTTGCGACAAGACGGGCTCATCGGCCGGTTTGCGCAGCCAGTGCAGCATGGCCACTGCGCCAATGCCAAAGCGCATCCAGGCCAGCAAGAACACCGGAAGCACCGCGGCCAGGGGCTTGGACAAGGCCACATAGCTCCCGACCAGGGACATGCTCAGCGCCAGGCAGGCGTAGGCGGCAGGCAGGCTCGGAGCGGGGGTGGCGGGGCGGGTCATGGTGGGGTGGTCACAAACAGCGGGCATCATGCCTGAAGCATGTCTGTGGATCGGCTCAGCCACGCCGCATTTTTCATATGGCGAATATTTATTTTCGTAATGCGGAAAAACAATACTTCTCGGCATCGAATTTTTCTCAATACGAGAAATAATTTTTCACATTCAGAAACTGCGCAGATAAGCCATTGATTTGCAATGATAAAAAATATGTCTTGTATAAGACATAAGATGTTGCGCAAGTCTTATAGAAGACTTAAAGTAGAGCCATGGATCGCCAGCACTGATGGCTACCGTTTTTCAATCAACCGATGGAGTGACTCCCCATGACAAACAAGACCCTGACCCGCGAACAGCAGATCGCCGCCCTGGAAAAAGACTGGGCTGAAAACCCCCGTTGGAAGCTGGTGAAGCGTGGCTACAGCGCCGCCGACGTGGTGCGCCTGCGCGGCAGCATGCAGCCTGAGTACACGCTGGCCAAGAACGGTGCTGAGAAGCTGTGGGCCAAGGTCAACGGCGGCGCCAAGAAGGGCTACGTCAATGCTTTCGGTGCCATCACCGCTGGTCAGGCCATGCAGCAGGCCAAGGCAGGTCTGGAAGCCGTGTACCTGTCGGGCTGGCAAGTCGCCGCCGACGGCAACACCTCCGAAACCATGTACCCCGACCAGTCGCTGTACGCCTACGACTCGGTGCCCACCATGGTGCGCCGCATCAACAACACGTTCAAGCGCGCTGACGAAATCCAGTGGGGCCGTGGCATCAACCCCGGCGACGAGAATTTCGTGGACTACTTCCTGCCCATCGTGGCCGACGCAGAAGCCGGTTTCGGTGGCGTGCTCAACGCCTTTGAACTGATGAAGAACATGATCGCCGCAGGTGCTGCCGGCGTTCACTTCGAAGACCAGCTCGCAGCCGTCAAGAAGTGCGGCCACATGGGTGGCAAGGTGCTGGTGCCCACGCAGGAAGCCATCGAAAAGCTGATCGCTGCCCGTTTTGCTGCCGACGTGATGGGCGTGCCCACCATCGTTCTGGCCCGTACCGACGCTGAAGCCGCCAACCTGCTGACCAGCGACTACGACGCCAACGACAAGCCCTTCCTGACCGGCGAGCGTACGCAAGAAGGCTTCTACCGCGTGAAGAACGGCCTGGAGCAAGCCATCAGCCGTGGCGTGGCCTACGCTCCCTACGCCGACTTGGTGTGGTGCGAGACCGGCGTGCCTGACATCGGCTTCGCCCGCGAATTTGCCCAGGCCGTGCACGCTTCTTGCCCCGGCAAGCTGCTGTCGTACAACTGCTCGCCTTCCTTCAACTGGAAGAAGAACCTCAACGACTCGCAGATCGCTGCCTTCCAGGAAGAGCTGTCCGCACTGGGCTACAAGTACCAGTTCATCACGCTGGCCGGTATCCACATCAACTGGTTCAACACCTTCCAGTTCGCCCACGCCTACGCTCGCGGCGAAGGCATGAAGCACTACGTCAACATGGTGCAAGAACCCGAGTTCGCAGCACGTGAGAAGGGCTACACCTTTGTGTCGCACCAGCAAGAAGTGGGCGCAGGCTACTTCGACGACGTGACCACCGTGATCCAGGGCGGTTCTTCCAGCGTGAAGGCCCTGACCGGCTCCACCGAAGAAGAGCAGTTCCACTGATCTGAGTCCCTGGCGCCCTGCAGGGCGCCTTGGCAACAAGCCATCTGATGCCTCGGTATCAGGTGGCTTTTTTGCTTCTCCCATTTCCGCAGGTGGAGGCTGCCTCACGCCATCGGTGGTGGCAAGGCCCTGTTCTGCATCGGCAGTCTTTCAGGTCTGGGCCGCGTGACGACGAAACGCGCCTTGCATGGCTTGCCGCCGCAATAGAAAAGCCACCCCGCAGGGTGGCTTTTGATCGTGCTTTCGTTTGCAGCGTGGGCCGGGCTGTTTCCCGGCGACCACTGCGGTTCTCAGGGCTTCTTGTTGCCGTCCTTGTCGAGCGAGTCCTGCAAGGCCTTGAGCGGGTCGTCGGCAGCGCCTTCCTCGCCTTCTGCAGGCGCACCTTCTGCGTCCGATGCGGGATCTACGAAGTCCGGGGCAGGCACATCGGGCATGGCAGCTTCCATTTCCATCCGCACCTTGTCCAGGTCGTACACCTCTTGCTTGTCCAGGCCGCTGGACACAATGCCCGGGAAGGCAATGATCAAGCTGACCATGATGAGCTGAATCACCACGAATGGGACGGCGCCCCAGTAGATCTGCATGGTGGTGACGGGCGGGATCATTTTCTTGGTGATCCTGTCCTCGTACTCCTTCGCCGGAGCCACGCTGCGCAGATAGAACAACGCAAAGCCAAAGGGCGGGTGCATGAACGAGGTCTGCATGTTCACACCCAGCAGCACGCCAAACCAGATCAGGTCGATGCCCAGTTTCTGTGCCACGGGTGCCAGCAGCGGCACCACGATGAAGGACAGCTCAAAGAAGTCCAGGAAGAACGCCAGGAAGAAGATCATGATGTTCACCACGATCAGGAAGCCCAGTTGGCCACCGGGCAGGCCGGTCAGCAGGTGTTCCACCCAGATGGGGCCATCCACGCCCTGGAACGTGAGGCCGAACATGGTCGCACCCACCAGGATGAACACCACAAAGCAGGACAGTTTGGTGGTGGTGGTCACAGCCTGCTTGAGCAGGTCAAAGCTCAAACGGCGGCGCAGGAACGCAATGATGATGGCGCCCATGGCACCCATCGCGCCACCTTCGGTGGGGGTGGCCACACCCAGGAAGATGGTGCCCAGCACCAGGAAGATCAGCAGCAGCGGCGGAATCAGCACGAAGGTCACGCGCTCAGCCATGCGCGACAGCAGGCCCATGCGGGTGATCCTGTTGACGCTGGCAGCGATGAAGGCCAGGGCCACGCCGAAGCACATGGCAACGACGATGGTTTCATCGAGGGCCACCTTCTCCACGGCTTCACCGGTCCACCAGGTGTGCAGCGCGGCCATGTTCTTGCCCACATAGACGGATGCCGCAGTACACAGTGTCGTGAGCACCAGCAGCGAAGGCAGGCCGGTGTCGCCGTTGTCTTCTTTGAGCGTGCGCGCTTCGGGGGGGAGCGCAGGAGCCCACTGGGGCTTGAAGATGGCGATCAGGATGACATACAGCGCATAGAAGCCGCACAGCATCAAGCCAGGCACAAAAGCGCCCTTGTACATGTCGCCCACCGAGCGGCCCAGCTGGTCGGCCAGAATGATCAGCACCAAGGAGGGTGGAATGATCTGCGCGAGAGTGCCCGAGGCCGCAATCACGCCAGAGGCCAGGCGTCGGTCGTAGCCGTAGCGCAGCATGATGGGCAGGGAGATCAGGCCCATGGAGATGACCGATGCGGCCACCACCCCGGTAGTGGCTGCCAGCAGCGTTCCCACAAAGATCACGGCGAGCGCCAGACCACCGCGCACGGGGCCGAAGAGCTGGCCAATGGTTTCCAGCAGGTCTTCGGCCATTCCCGAGCGCTCAAGGATCAGTCCCATGAGCGTGAAGAATGGAATGGCCAAGAGCGTGTCGTTCTGCATGATGCCGAAGATGCGCAGCGGCAATGCCTGCATCAAGGCTTCGGGCAGCACATTCAGCTCGATGCCGATGAAGGCGAAGAAAAGACCGCAGGCCCCAAGGCTGAAAGCCACGGGAAAGCCCATCAGCAGGAAGACGATAAGCCCCGCGAACATGATCGGGGCGAGGTTGTGAGCAATGAATTCCATGGTGTGCGCCCCGCTCAGTTCTTGTTGCCGGCGGCTTCAGCCAGGCGGCGGATGGACTCGGCGAGTTCTTCCTCGGCCGTCTTTTCCTGTTTCTTGACGGTCGGGTCTTCGATCAGGCCTTGCAGGAACGCGATGCGCTTGATGAGTTCAGACCAGCCCTGGAGCAGCAACAAGCCAAAACCCAGCGGCAACACCAGGTACACGGGCCAGCGGATCAGGCCGCCGGCGTTGTTCGACATCTCGCCCGACGCATAGGCGCGCAGGAAGAAGGGAATGCTGTACCACAGCACCGCCACGCACATGGGCGTGAGGAAGCAGACAAAACCAAAAATGTCGATACCGATCTGCGCGCGTTTGGACAGGCGGCTGGTGACCACATCGATTTTCACGTGTTCACCGTTGAGCAAGGTGTAGCCCGCGGCAATCAGGAACGATGCCGCGAACAGATACCACTGCACCTCCAAAAATGCATTCGAACTGGTGTTGAGCGCTTTGCGCACCACGGCGTTGAGCGCGCTGATCACCGTGGACGCGAGGATCAGCCAGACGACGTATTTGCCGATCTGGGCGCTGAGCCAGTCCACTCCTCTTGAGAACCTGAGTAAAGCCTGCATGGAGTCTCCCATCATCAATGAACATTCAGAACACGGTGCCCCGCTCGACCAACAGCATGCAGGGGCACTTCTGGAATACGGGCGCCATTCTACGGAGCGTCATCAACCGAGTCTGACGGTTGCGTGACGCTCTGCAAGGCTCTTTTGGCCTGCATTTGATGCTACATATTTGCTAGCAATCAGGGTAACTACTGAGCGGGTGTCGGTCGCGAACCCAGGGTATTTTTGTGGTCACCGAGGCGCCACGGTGACACGCTGCATCGGCCGCTGCAATGAGGGTAAATCGCTAGTTCCTTTAGAGCGCAGGCCCCATGAATCTGAAAGCGGCAAATCTATACTGGCCCGCAGCGAGGTGTCACCTGTAGGACACCTCTTTTTTTGATGTCGATAGGAGTCAGCCGTCCATGAGCAACGTTCCCCCCGCCTCCCTGGCCCTTCAGCGCCTGTACCACTGGGAAACCGCGGCGCCCACACGTGTGGCCCTGACGCAGCCCATGGGCGGCGCCGCAGTTCAGGATTTCACCTGGGCGCAGGTGGGTGAACAAGTGCGCCGTATGGCGGCCTATCTGCAGGCACAGGGCTGGGAGCCTGGTTCGCGCGTGGCCATCCTGTCCAAGAACTGTGCCTGGTGGTTGATGAGTGACCTGGCCATCTGGATGGCCGGCTATGTGTCTGTTCCGCTGTATCCCACACTGGCGCACGATACGGTGCGCCAGATCCTCACGCACAGCGAGGCCAAAGCCTGCTTTATCGGCAAGCTCGACGGCTGGGAAGGCATGAAGCCCGGTGTGCCCGAGGGCATGCCGTGCATCAGCTATCCGCTTTCACCCGCCGACGCCATCAAGAACTACAAGGGCTGGGACGCCATCTGTGCCGGCACGCAACCCCTGCAAGGGCAGCCCACGCGCGGTGCCGACGAACTGGCCACCCTGATCTACACCTCCGGCACCACAGGCATGCCCAAGGGGGTGATGCACACCTTTGGCAACTTTGCCTGGGCGCTGGGCGCAGGCATTCAGCGCATTGCGATGAACGAGCAAGACCGCATGCTGTCGTACCTGCCGCTGGCGCACGTGGTGGAGCGGGTGCTGGTCGAGCATGGCTGGCTGCGCACGGGCATGCATGTGTACTTTGCCGAGTCGCTCGACACCTTCGCGGCTGACCTGCAGCGTGCCCGGCCCACGATCTTCTTCTCGGTCCCGCGCCTGTGGGTCAAGTTTCAGCAGGGCATTCACCACAAGATGCCGGAGCAAAAGCT
Source organism: Simplicispira sedimenti (assembly GCF_022760965.1). Lineage (NCBI taxonomy): Bacteria > Pseudomonadati > Pseudomonadota > Betaproteobacteria > Burkholderiales > Comamonadaceae > Simplicispira > Simplicispira sedimenti. Next base: position 25,271 of record NZ_JAKVIJ010000007.1, on the reverse strand, counting down.
CCAGCGCCTGCTGTCGCTGCCACTGATTGGCGGGCTGGTGCGGCGCAAGGTGCAAAAGGCCCTGGGGCTGGACCAGTGCCGCGTGGCGGCCGGTGGCGCAGCGCCCATGCCGCTGGCCCTGCTGGAGTGGTACAGCCGCCTTGGCCTGCACATCAACGAGGGCTACGGCATGACCGAGAACCTCGCTGTCTCACACCTCACCATCCCCGGCAAGAACCAACAGGGCAGTGTGGGGCCGGTGTACGATGGGGTGGAGCACCGCATCGACCCGCAGACCGGAGAGGTTCAAATGCGCAGCCCGGCCCTGATGCTGGGCTATTACAAGGAGCCCGAACTCAGCAGCGCCACGTTCACTGCCGATGGGTGGCTCAAGACGGGCGACAAGGGTCGCATTGACGCCCAAGGCTGCCTGCACATCACGGGCCGCGTCAAGGATTTGTTCAAGACCGCCAAGGGCAAGTACGTGGCGCCTGCGCCCATCGAGGACAAGCTGGGTGCGCATGAGGCCGTGGAAGCCTGCGTGGTCACCGGGGCCAATCTGGGGCAGCCGTTGGGCATTGTCATGCTGGGTGCCGAAGCCGCAGGACAGGCGGCCGATGCGGGATACCGCAGCAAGCTGGAGGCGTCGCTGCAGCAGCACCTCAAGCAGATCAACGTGGGGCTCGACCCCCATGAGCAGTTGCAGTGCATCGTCGTGGTCACCACGCCCTGGACCGTGGACAACGACCTCATCACGCCGACCTTCAAGGTCAAGCGCAACCGCATCGAGGACGTGTACGCCGCCAACTATGAGCGTTGGGAGAACTCCGGCAAGAAGGTCATCTGGCACAACGCCTGACCCCAGCCCCGCTCCCCAGTAAAAACGCCCGGCATGCCGGGCGTTTTTACTGGGGGGGCAGGCCGCCGGAATAGGGCGGCTGGGAGTGTTTACTCGGTGATGTAGTTCGACACGATGGTCCAGCGACCGTCATGCAACTGCGACAGGCGCGACAGGTTGCTGCCCAGGCGCTTTTGCGGGCCGAACTTCTGTACCGAGCTGCCGAAGATGTCGCGCGGAATCTCCATCGTGTCCATGGACTTGATGAAGCTGTCGGTGCTCAGGTTCGGGCCGGCCTTTTGAGCGGCGCGGATGAAGCTGTCGATCGCCAGGTAGCCATAGACGGAGAACACTGCCGGGTCTTCGTTGAAGGCCGTCTTGTATTTGTTGGCCCAGAAGCGGATGGGCTGCGATGCGTCGTCCAGGTAGGGGTTCTGCACCGTCATGGTGGCGTAGAGCCCGTCCATGGCCTTGCCGCCCAGCTTGTGGATCAGGTCGGTGTACGCAGCGCTGGAGCCCAGGAACACCGGGTTGTAGCCCAGTTTGCGTGCGGTGCCAATACCGCCGATGGTTTCGCGAATGATGGTGCCCAGCACCACCATGTCGCACTCGGCGGCCTTGAGCTTGGCCATCTGCGACGAGAAATCGGTGGCGCCACGCTTGAAGGTGGTCTTCTCCACCATGGTCACGCCAATGGCCTTGAGGCCGTCTTCGGCGCCGCGCTGCACCTCCAGGCCGAACTCATCGTCCTGGTACATGGAGCAGACCTTCTTGGCCCCTTTTTCCTTGACCAGCTTGGGCACGGCGGCCTTCATCTGGTCGTAATAGGTCGCTGCAAAGGCGTACTTGAGCTTGTGGAAAGGCTCGTACATTTCCCGCGCTGCCGTCACGGGGAAGAAGTTGATCACGTTCTTCTCGAACTGCACCGGCATGGCGGCCAAGTTCTGGGCCGTGCCCAGGTGGCCCACCATCATGAAAATCTTGTTCTGGTTGACCAGCTTTTGTGCGGCCAGCACGGCCTTCTTGGGGTCGTAGCCCGAGTCCTCGACCAGCAGGTTGATCTTGCGGCCATGCACGCCGCCCTGCTCGTTGACTTCGTTCACGCGCAGCATCATGCCGTTGCGCAACTGCTTGCCAAAGCCCGCCAGCGGACCGGACAGGTCCTGGATGGAGCCGAGGGTGATTTCCGTCTTGCTCACGCCCTGGCTTTCCTGGGCTTGCGCGGTGGGGGCTGCCAATGCCATGGCGCAGGCCAGCGCCGAGAGCAGCCGGGTGTTCTTGAACTTCATGCCTTGTCTCCTTTGTTGTGATGGATAAGGGTCAATACATGGCCTCGATCTGCGCCGCGTATTTCTTTTCAACCAGCTTGCGTTTGAGCTTCATGGTCGGGGTGAGTTCTTCGTCCTCCGCCGTGAGCTGGGTGTCGAGCAGGAAGAATTTCTTGATCTGCTCGACGCGGGCAAACTTCTGGTTCACCCGGTCGATCTCTTTCTGGATCAATTCTTGCACCTCAGGGGCGCGCGTCAAACTGGCGTAATTACTGAAGGGTATGTCCGCATCCTGGGCAAACTTCTCCACGTTTTCCTGGTCGATCATGATGATCACCGTGAGGTATGCGCGCTTGTCGCCAATCACCACTGCATCGGTGATGTAGGGCGAGAACTTGAGCTCGTTCTCCAGCTCGCTGGGGGTGATGTTCTTGCCCCCGGCGGTGATGATGATGTCCTTCATGCGGTCGGTGATGCGAAAGAACCCATCCTCGTCCACCACACCCACGTCGCCCGTGTGCAGCCAGCCCTCCTGGTCGATGGTTTCGGCCGTCTTCTCTGGCAGGTTCAGGTAGCCCATGAACACGTTGGGGCCGCGCACCAGGATTTCACCCGTGGCCGGGTCCAGCCGCACCTCGTTGAACGCTGCCGCTGGCCCAATGCTGCCGGGCTTGATGCGTGTGGCAGGCACGCCGGTAGAGGCGCCGCAGGTCTCGGTCATGCCCCAGACCTCCAGCATGGGCACGCCCAGCGCCAGGTACCACTTGATCAGCTCGGGCGAGATGGGCGCTGCGCCCGTTACCAGAAAGCGCGCACGGTGGATGCCGATGAGCTTGCGTGCGTTGTTCAGCGCCAGCCAACGGGCCAGCGCAAAGCGCAGCTTGAGCCCCGCGCCCACGGGTTGACCGGCCAGCACCTTGTCGGCAATGGTGGTGCCCACGCCAATGCTCCAGGCGTAGGCGGCGCGCTGCAGCGCGCTCGATTCCTTGAGCGCAATCATCACGCCGGAATAGAACTTTTCCCACACACGCGGCACGGCAGTGAACACCGTGGGCGCAATCTCGCGCACGTTCTCGGGAATGGTCTCGGGGTTCTCCACAAAGTTGAGCCGCGAGCCGGTGTAGAGCGCAAAGTACTCGCCCCCCATGCGTTCGGCAATGTGGCACAGCGGCAGAAAGCACATGCGCTCATCGTTCTCGTCCTGCGCCACCAGCGTGTTGAATCCGCGCGCCGTATAGACCAGGCCCCGGTGGCTGTGCATGGCGCCCTTGGGTTTGCCGGTGGTACCCGAGGTATAGACCAGAATGGCCAAGTCCTCGGGCTGGCAGGCGGCGCTGCTGCGCTCCACGCAGTCGGGGTGCTCTGCCAGCCATTGCCTGCCGAGCGCGCGCAGGGCGTCGAGCGAGATCACATCCGGGTCGTCCAGATCACGCAGCCCCTTCATGTCGAACACCACGATCTTTTGCAGCAGCGGGAGCTGCTCGCGCACTTCCAGCGCCTTGTCGAGCTGCTCGTCGTCCTCGGCAAACAAGATGCGGGTGGACGAGTCTTCGCACAGGTACTGCACCTGGGAGGCTGCGTCGGTGGGGTAGATGCCGTTGGACACCGCGCCACAGCTCAATACGGCCAAGTCAGCCAGTACCCATTCGACCACTGTGTTGGCCAATATGGAAGCCGTCTGGCCGCGCTGCAGGCCCAGGGCCTGCAGGCCGGCGGCGATCTCGCGCACGGCCTCGGCAGTCTGCATCCAGGTCCAGCTCTTCCAGATGCCCAGCTCCTTTTGCCGCAGCCACACCCGGTCGCCGCGCTGGCGCACCGCGTTCCAGAACAGGGCGGGGATGGTGTCACCGGGCACCACGTCGGCGCGGCCGGGCTGGATTTGGCTCAAGTCCCACAGATTGCTCATAGCTTTACCGCCAGGTTTTCTTCTTCTTCCAGCGTCGCTCGCCGCGCACGCCGGTTTCCTTCATGCCGAGGTAGAACTCCTTGATGTCCTCCTTCTCGCGCAGGCGGGCACAGGTGTCTTCCATCACGATGCGCCCGTTCTCCAGCACATAGCCGTAGTCCGAGGCATTGAGCGCCATGTTGGCGTTCTGCTCCACCAGCAGGATGGTTGTGCCGCGCTCGCGGTTGATGCGCACCACGATCTCGAAGATCTCCTTGGTCAGCTTCGGGCTCAGGCCCAGGCTGGGTTCGTCCAGCAGGATCAGGTCGGGGTTGGCCATGAGCGCGCGGCTGATGGCCAGCATCTGTTGCTGCCCGCCGGACAGCAGCCCTGCGTCCTGCTGCGCGCGCTCGCGCAGGATGGGGAAGTAGCCATAGACCATCTCCATGTCGCGCGCCACGCCGTCCCGGTCCTTGCGGGTGTAGGCGCCCATCAGCAGGTTGTCGTGCACCGACAGCAGGGGAAACACCTCACGCCCCTCGGGCACATGCGACAGGCCCTGCTGCACGATGAGCGCTGGGTCCAGGGCGGTGATGTCCTTGCCCTGGAACTCCACCGAGCCCTTGCGCGGGTCCAGAATGCCCGAGATGGTCTTGAGGATGGTGGTCTTGCCTGCTCCGTTCGAGCCCAGCACGGTGGCGATCTCTCCGCGCCGCACCTTCAGGCTCACGCCACGGATGGCCTTGATCGGGCCATAGGCGCTCTCCACGTTCAGCAGCCGCAGCATGGGGGGCTGGGCGCTGTCGTCGCGTTCGGTCAGCGTGCTCATGCGGCCCTCCGCAGCGAAGACACATCGTCCACCGTGCCCAGGTAGGCCTCCACCACCGCGGGGTTGGTTTGCACCTCGCGCGGTGTGCCCATGGCCAGCACCTCGCCTTGGTTCATGGCCAGAACGCGGTCCGATACCTTGGACACCAGCGACATGTCGTGCTCCACCATCAGCACCGTGATGCCCAGCTCCTGCTGGATGTCCTGGATCCAGAACGCCATGTCGTCGGTTTCCTCCACGTTCAGGCCGCTGGACGGCTCGTCCAGCAGCAGCAGCTTGGGTTCAGTGCACAGCGCACGTGCCAGTTCCACCACCTTGCGCACGCCGTAGGGCAGGCCAGCCACCATGGTGTCGCGGTAGTGCTGCAGGTTGAGCAGGTCGATGACCTCCTCGGCCTTCAGGCGCGAGTGCAGTTCTGCCTCGCGGGCGGTGCGGGTGAAGAACAGGTCGTGCACAAAGCCTGTGTGTCGGTGCGTGTGGCGCCCGATCAACAGGTTGTGCAGCACAGTCGCGTGCTCGAACAGTTCGATGTTCTGGAAGGTGCGCGCAATGCCCAGAGCCGCAATCGCGTGTGGAGGCTCGGCGGTGAGCTTGCGGCCCTCGAACCAGATCTCGCCCGTCGTGGGCTGGTAGATGCGGCTGATGAGGTTGAACACCGTGGTCTTGCCCGCGCCGTTGGGACCGATGAGCGTGAACACCTCGCCCTTGCGCACCTCGAAGCTCACCTGGTTGACGGCCAGCACGCCGCCAAAGCGCACGCTCAGATCGTTGGCTTTGAGAAGAACATCCGTCATTTGAGGCGATCCGATTTTTGGAAAGACTTCTGCCGCTTGAACATGCCCTTGCGGTAGAACGGGAACAACTGCAACCAGGTGCGCACCTTGAGCCAGCGGCCGTACAGGCCCATGGGCTCGAACAGCACAAAGGCAATCAGCACCAGGCCGTACACGGCCGCCTGCAGGCCCGGCGCCTGGCCGATGGCGGCAGGCAGGTAGTCCTTGATCATGGCAATTGCCTGCGGCATGGAGATCAGGAACAGTGCCCCCAGGAACACGCCATGCACCGAGCCCAGGCCGCCGATCACGATCATCAGCAGCAGGTCGATGGACTGCAGGATGTTGAACTGATCGGGCGAGATGAACTGCAGCTTGTGCGCATACAGTGCCCCCGCCACGCCCGCCAGCGCGGCAGACAGCGCAAACGACAGCGTCTTGTAGTGCGCCAGATGGATGCCCATGCTCTGCGCCGAGATCTCCGAATCGCGGATGGCCACAAAGGCCCGCCCCGTGGGCGAACGCAGCAGGTTCAGCAGGCCCAGCGTGGCCAGCACGGTGATGCACAGGCAAAGGAAGTAGAACGTCTCCCCACCCGAGAGCGACCAGCCCATGATCTGCGGTGCCTTGACGTGCAGGCCCGCGTTGCCCCCGGTCACCGACTCCCAGCGTGCCAGCACCTCCTCGACGATGAAACCAAACGCCAGCGTGGCCATGCCCAGGTAGATGCCCTTGACGCGCAGCGCGGGCAAACCCACCACCACGCCCACGGCGGCAGACAGCCCCGCCGCACAGGCCAGCGCCAGCAAGAACGGCCAGCCCGCCGCCAGCAGCACGGCCTGCGTGTAGGCCCCCACGCCCAGAAAGGCCGCATGGCCCAGCGAGAACTGGCCGGTAAAGCCCGCCAGCAGCATCAGCCCCAACCCGGCGATGGCATAGATGAGCACAAAGGTCAGCTGTGCCAGCCAGTATTCGGCCAGCAGCCAGGGCGCGGCCAGCAGCAGCAGCGACAGCAGGCCGTACCAGAACACATGGCCGGGGTGCTTGGCCAGGCGGATGTCCTGGCGGTAGTCGGTTTTGAAAATGAAACGCATGGTGTGTGGGGGTCAGACTTTCTTGCGCAGCTTCTCGCCAAACAGCCCGTTGGGCCTGACCATCAGCATGATGAGCACCACCACATAGGCGGCCACGTCTTTGATGCCGTCGGGCAGGTAAAAGCCCGCAAAGGACTCCACCAACCCGATCACCAGCCCGCCCACGATGGCGCCCGGCAGGCTGCCAAAGCCCCCTACCACGGCGGCCGGAAAGGCCTTGAGCCCGATGAACCCCATGTTGGCGTGCACAAAGGTAATGGGTGCCAGCAGCAGGCCCGCGATGGCGGCGACCGCAGCCGCCAGTGCCCACACCAGGCCATTGAGCCGCTGCACCGGAATGCCCATGTAATAGGCCGCCAACTGGTTTTGCGACGAGGCCTGCATCGCAATGCCCAGTTTGGTGAAACGGAACAGCGCATACAGCAGCACGCACAGCACGGCCGTGGCGGCTATGATGACGAACTGCTCCACGTTCACCACCAGGCTGCCCACCGCCCAGATCTCGTCCTTGTAGGGCACGGGCAGCACATAGGTCTCGGTGCCAATGCCGGGGATCATGGTGATGAGCCCGCGCGCCGTGTAGCCCACGCCAATGGTCAGCATCACGATGGAGAACGCCGGTTGGCCCAGGATGGGGCGGATCACCACCCGTTCCAGCCCCATGCCCACGACGGCCATGGCCGCAATGGCACTGGGCACGGCCAGCCAGAACGGAAAGCCCATCAGCGTCATGCAGGCCAGGCCCAGAAAGGCGCCCAGCATCATCAATTCACCCTGGGCAAAGCTCACCGTTTCGGTGCCCTTGTAGATCAGCACAAAGCCCAGCGCGATGAGGCCATAGATGCACCCCTGCGCCACGCCGCTGATCATCAACTGCAGAATCTGCACGCTACCGTCTCCTTGTGTGATGCGGTTGGTGCATGGTTTATAGCGGCGGCCTCCCGGCTTGTCGCTAAGGGTTTTCCGTTGGAACTTCTGGTGTGCTGTCTCGCACGAGACAGCGCGGCAAACAGCGTCAGACCGCGAAACGCGCCCGCAGCGCCTGGCCAAAGGCTGCCGTGCCGCACAGTGTGAGCGTCAGCGTCAGTCGCGCGGGCAGGGGGCTGGCGGGGGTCAGCACCACGCTGGCGCTGGCCGCGTCGTAGTGCAGTGCGCACGGAGCAGCGCCTTCTTCGTGCAGACTGTGCAGCGCCCAGTCCCAGTCGCCGCCTTCGTCCAGCGGCGCGGGCCTGCCGCCAAAATCGCGGTGCGCCCAGCGCAGCACCTCGGCCACCTCGGCCAGCAGAGCGCTCAGGTGGGTGGGCGTGACCGACGCCATGGCGTCCCAGGTGCCATTGCCATCGTCGTCTTCGCTGTAGTCAAAATCGAGGTAGTGCAGGGCCATGCGCGGCATTGTGCGCCCGGCCCACACACAGAACAGGAAACATGAGCATGAACAACGCAAGCGCCCTGCTGCAGGTGCAGGGCCTGACCTTCAGCCATCCGGGCAGGCCGGTGTTTTTGGACTGGAGCGCCTGCGTGGGTGCGGGCGCCACGCTGGTGTGTGGTGGCGAAAGCAGTGGCAAGACCACGCTGTTGCGCCTGCTGGCCGCAGAGCTGCCGCCCAACGCGGGCAGCCTGCGCTTGGGGCAGGTGGTCCTGGCCGATGCGCCGCAGGCCTACCGCCGCCAGGTGTTCTGGGCCGACCCGCGCTCGCCCGCCATGGACGCACTGATCGTGCGGGCCTGGCTGCAAGGCCTGCCCGCGCAATACTCCGAATGGAACGCACCGGCGCTGGCCACGCACCTGGACGGCTTTGACCTGCACCCGCACCTGGACAAGGGCTTTTACATGCTCTCCACCGGCACCCGCCGCAAGGTGCTGATGGCCGCCGCCCTGGCCTCGGGGGCGCCGCTCACACTCATCGACGAACCTGTGGCCGGACTGGACCGCGCCTCGATACGCTACCTGTGCCAGGCGCTGGCCGACACGGCGCAGGCGCCCGACCGCGCCCTGGTGGTGGCGCACTACGAGGCGCTGGACGGCGTGCCCTGGCGTGCGGTGATCGAATTGCCCGAGCTGGACTGATGGCCTCCCTTTGGCCATCCTTGCTTGTGGCTTTAAAATGCAACGTCACTCGAAAGAACCGTCATGGCCGCAGCCATGAAAGGCTTTCATTCTTGAAACCAAAGGTGGTGAAGATGAACAAGCCTTTCATTTCTCTGTGTCCAGAGATCTCCCGGGCAAACGCGTTGACTCTGATGGACTGGCTGGAGGACGAAGACGTCACCCGCTATCTGAGCGACTCGCGCCATGTCTCCCGCTTCATCGAGCAGGTCATCGGGCGCGTCCAGTTGCCCATCCTGACCCATCTGTTCAACCAGGGCGGCCGGTTCTTCATGGCCTACGACCGGCATGACGTGCCCGTCGGCTTTGTGCGCCTCGTCAAGGCGGGCACGGACTGCGAAATGGTCCTGGTCATCGGCAATCGTGACAACTGGGGCCGAAAGCTCGGGGCCAGCGCCATCCGCGAAGGCATGAAGCTTGCCTTCTTCGACATGCGGGCCGAGAGGCTGATCGCCAAAATCCACCCGGACAACGCGCGGTCGCTCAAGGCCTTCCTGCACAGCGGTTTCGTGCTGGACAGCGAAACGCCCACCATGAAGTCGCTCGCCATGAGCTCGGAGCGCTATCTCCGGCTCCTGCGCGAAAGCCCTGCGGTCCATACCTCCGACATCTACATCACCGAGTTCGACAAGGCCAGGCTCAGAAGCCTGGTCGAATTCGAACGGGGCTCGGACATCTTTGAGCTGGAACACGAGATCGAGCGTGCCATCGTCGTCGATCCATGGAATGTGGCGCAGGACGTCGTCACCATGAACTCCAAGGCCTTGCTGCAGGTGGACGACGAGGAGCTGGAAGTCGCGCTGGTGTACCCCGAGGATGCGGACGACCGCGCCGGAAAGCTATCGGTGTGCTCTGGCATCGGCACGGCGATCCTGGGCTACCGAGAGGGCGATGCCTTTGACTGGCGGATTCCGAACCGAACCTGCCACATCCGAATCGAAAAAGTGCTGTACCAGCCGGAAGCAGCGGGCGATTTCCATCTTTAGGGCCTGTTCGCACTGGCAAAAATAGTGTGAACAGGCCATAGGCTGGGGCCCAGCGCAAGCACCTTCAGAGCAGCAGAAAGGCGGTGGCCGCCACCGCCGTGGGGCCCAGCGCGCCCAGCAGCAGGCCGCCCGCGCCAATGGTTTCGTCTGCAAAGCCGCGCTTGAGCAGCGCCACACCAGCCGGGTTGGGTGCGTTGGCAATCACCGTGAGGCCGCCGCCAGCCACGGCCCCGGCCACCAGCATGTATTTGGCGGGGTCGGAGATGCCTTCGATCAGCGAGCCCAGGTAGGTCAGCGCCGCGTTGTCGGTGATGGCCGTGAGGCCCAGCGCGCCCGCGAACAGGGCCAGCGGCTCCAGGCCCGAGACGATGGGCTGCAGCCACCATTGCTGCATGCCGCCCAGCACCACCAGACCGGCCAGGAAGAAGCCCACGAGCAGCGCCTCCTTCAGGATCAGCGGGCTCTGGTGGCGCTCGTAGGCCTGGGTAAAACCCAAAAACATCAGAAACAGGCCGAGGAACACCACCGGATGGTGCGCAAACAGCACCACCCCGGCCAGCAGCAGAAGGTGCACGCACGCGACGGCGGCGGGCACCGGGGGCTGGGCCTGACGGCCCGCCTCCAGTGCGCTGGCGTGCGGCAGGTGCCTGCGCAGCACAAACGTGCAGGCGGTGGCATTGATCAGCACGGCCACGGCGGCCTTCCAGCCGAAGGTGGCGAGCATGAAGGCGCTGTCCCACTGCCAGGTGCTTGCCACCATGAGCACGGGCGGCGCGGCATACGAGGTGAGCGTGCCGCCGATGGACACGTTGACGAACAGCACGCCCAGCGCCAGGTACTTGAGCCGCTCGGGCACGCCGGTGCGGAAGATCTGCGGCGCCAGCATGAGGGCGGCGATGGTCATGGCCGCGGGCTCGGTGATGAGCGAGCCCAGCAGCGGCACGGCAGCCAGCCCCAGCCAAGCGGTGGCCATGGGGGTGGGCAGGGGCATCCAGCGTGCCGTGGTGTCCACCAGGGCCACCACAGTGCGCAGCACGGGCCGCGAGGCGGCGATGACCATCACCACAAAGACGAACAGCGGCTCGGTGTAGTTGCGCGATTCGGCGTACTGCAGCGCCTGCGCGCCGCCGCCCACCAGGGCCATGGCAACGATGAGCACCATGGCCCAGAAGCCGAACACCACCTCCACCTCGCCCAGCAGGTGGAACAGGCCCGCGTGGCGTGGAAAGCGGTGCGAGAGCCGCTCGAACTGCTTGGTGGAGAAGGTGTGGAGCAGGGCGATGCCGAACAGGGCAGCGGCAATCCAGTGCAGGGGGGTGGGTTCCATGGGTTCCAGTCGCAGGCAAGCCGCGTGGCGGCCCGACCAGCGCATGAACCTGTCGCGCCCTTGCGGCGCGTACACCCAGCCTGAATTTTACCCGCCAGGTGTTTGGCGGGTGCGTGCGGGGGCTTTGTTCAGCGTGGCCTTACATGGCCTTGAACAGGTGGGCGTAGAGGCGGCTCACGGCCAGTGTTTCGGGCCGCTGGCGCAAGGCCAGATGCAGGCGCCCGGCCTCGTCGCGCGTGACGCTGGCAATGGCACTGGCGCGCACCAGCGTGCCGCGGTGCACCTGCCAGAACTCGGACGCGTCCAGCTGGGCGGCGAGCTCTTTCAGCGGGGTGCGGATCAGGTACTCGCGCCCGGTGGTGAGCACGCGCACGTACTTGTCGGCGGCCTCGAAGTAGAGCACCTCGGCCACGGGCACCAGGTGGATTTGGTTGCCGCTGCTGGCCTGGATGACGGTGAGCGGCGCGGATGGCGGTGCAGGTGCGGCCAATCCGGGCGCGGCCAACAGGTTGCGCAACTGGGCCAGGGTTGCTTCTAAATTGATAGCTGCTGGCGCTTGTGAGGTAAGCGCTAGCTGCAGTTTTTGCACTGTTTTTTGTAGGCGCGCTGCCTGCACGGGCTTGAGCAGGTAGTCCACCGCCTGGGCCTCAAAGGCCTGCACGGCGTACTGGTCGTAGGCGGTGACGAACACCAGGGCCGGAAAAGGCCGGTCGGCGGGCCAGGCGTCGGCCAGTTCGGCGGCGGCGTCCAGCCCGCTCTGGCCGGGCATGCGGATGTCGAAGAACAGCACCTCGGGCCGCAACGCCAGCGCCTGACGCACGGCAGACAGCCCATCGCCCACGGTGGCCTGCACCTGCAGTTCGGGCCAAGCCTGGGCCAGGGCCTGCTGCAGGGCGGCGGCGAGCAGGGGCTCGTCTTCGGCAATCAGGGCGCGGGGGGCGGTCATGGGTTTGTGGATTTGTAAGGAAATTGGACTCTGGCGCACGTCCCACCTGCGGGTTGCGCTATCAATTCAATAGTTCCCTGGTCCCCGTACAAGGTGCTCAGGCGCTCACGCACCTGGGCCAGGCCAAAACTGCGGCCCGGTGCACTGGAGGTGGCGGGTGCGCCCGCCGCCAGGCCCGCGCCGGTGTCGCACACCTCCAGTACCAGCCGCTGGTTGGCGTCGGTGCATGCACGCACGGTGATGCGGCCACCTTCCACCTGGGGCTCCAGCCCGTGGCGGATGGCGTTTTCCACCAGCGGTTGCAGCAGCAGCGGGGGCACGGGAATGGCGTGCAGGGCCTCGGGCACTTCCAGTGCATAGGCCAGGCGCGGCCCCATGCGCACGGCCATCAGCTCCAGGTAGTCGCGCAGGCGGTCCATCTCGTCGGCCAATGGGTGCAGCGTGGCACGCGATGCGCTGAGTGTGGCGCGCAGGTAGGCAATCAGGTGGTCCAGCATGGCCTGGGCGCGCGCGGGGTCGCTGCCTACCAGCACGCGCAGGTTGGCCAGGGTGTTGAACAGCATGTGCGGCTCCAGCTGCGCCTCCAGCAGCTTGAGGCGCGCTTGCGTGGCCTCGTGCTGGGCTTGGGCCATGTGCCGTTGCAGGTGCTCAGCCTTGGCCCGGCTGTAGAAGAAGAACGAGATGGCGATGCCCGCGACCACGGTGATGACCAGGGTCGCAGGCCCGGCCCGGTGGTGCCACAGGGCTTGGCTCGCGCCGCTGTAGGCGTCGCCGACCAGCCCGCCGACACCAAAGCCCGCCAGGGTGCCCACGGCAATCAACGCCAGGCCACGCCAGCCGTGGGGCCAGCCGGTGCAGTCCGCCCCGGTCAGCAGCATGCGGCCCAGGTCGATGACCAGCCAGGACACCAGGCCGATGGCCAGCGAGTACACCAGTTGCACATCCCACGGGCCATGGCCCGCCAGGGTCAGGGCCAACGCGATGGCGCAGCAGAACAGCGCGGACAGCAGGCCGTGGCGCAGCAGGGGGCGGAGTTCGATGGATGTCATCTCGGGCAACGGGCGGGCTGGCGCGATTGTGCGCCAGCGCGGTGGGTGTCAGTGGCTTTGATGGCGTTGCAGCGCGGTGCGCTCGCGCTCCAGCAATTGGCCGTAGAGCGAGCCACCGGGCAGCGCCAGCCAAACGGCTGCGCCATGGATCAGCAGCCCCAGCCCCCAGCCCAGCGCCGGAAAGGCGGCCCAGCCCTGGGCGTGGCGCGCAGCCACCAAGGCCAGGAACAGGTTGACCAGCAGGTACACCGTGGCATGGATGTACCAGCCCAGCTTGGCCTTGGCGCGCTTGTGGGCCAGGCGTTCGGTGGCGTCCTGGGCGGAGGGGAGGGGGTGGTGGGACATGGTGTTTCTCCTACATGGGGGCCTTGGGGCCTGGGCGCCACTGTGCCCGCAGGCCCCAGTCGCGCCAAGCGCCGTGCGACGCAATGCCCTTGTGTGGGAGCCAAGTGCTTGCTGGACGGCGTGAGCGGCGGCGGCGGGCTTTCTAGAATCCAGCCCATGCAATCCAAAACCTATGCCGCAGCAGGCATTGCCCTGGCCCTGGCGCTGGGCGGGGCCATGTGGTGGTACACCCGCCAGGCCGCCCAGGCGCCGCAGTACCGCACCGCTGCCATCGAGCGCGGCGCGGTGGTGGCGTCGGTGCAGGCCTCGGGGCAGGTCATGCCGGTCACCCAGGTGTCGGTGGGCACGCAGGTGTCGGGCCAGATCCGCGAGCTGTTTGCCGACTTCAACTCCGAGGTCAAGGCGGGCCAGATCATTGCGCAGATCGATCCGCAGCTCATTGAATTCCAGGTGCGCCAGGCCCAGGCCGATCTGGAGGCCGCGCGCTCGCAGGTGCTGGTGGCGCAGGCCAACGTGCTGGCCAGCGAGGCCACGGTGTCGCGCGCGCAGGTGGATCTGGCCGAGGCCGGGCGCGACCTGCGGCGCAAGACCGACCTGGTGGCGCAGGGCTTCATCGCCCAGAGCGAGGCCGAGCGCGCCCAGGCCCTGGTGCGCACCAGCACCGAGGCCTTGCGCGCGGCGCAGGCGCAGGCCGCCATCACCGCCGCGCAGGTGCAGGCGGCACGCTCCAGCGTGCGCCAGCGCGAGGCGGCACTGGCGCAGGCGCAGACCAACCTTTCGCGCACACGCATCACCTCGCCGGTGGATGGCATCGTGATCAAGCGCGCGGTCGAGCGCGGGCAGACCGTGGCGGCCAGCCTGCAGGCGCCCGAGCTGTTTGTGATTGCGCAGAACCTGCGCGACATGCGCGTGGAAGTGAGCGTGGACGAAACCGATGTGGGCCGCATCCGCCCTGGGCAGGCGGCGCGCTTTACCGTCGATGCCTTCCCCGGCGAGACCTTTGACGGCCAGGTGGACCAGGTGCGCAAGGCGGCCATTGCGGCCAACAACGTGGTCACCTACGTGGCGGCGGTGCACTTTGCCAACCGCGACGGGCGCCTGCTGCCCGGCATGACGGCCAATGTGCGCGTCGTGACCGAACAGCGCGACGGCGTGCTCAAGGTGCCCAACGCCGCGCTGCGCGTGCGCCTGCCCGGCGTGGAGCCCGTGCCCACAGCCGTGCCGAACGCTACAAAAAATATAGCTACTAGCGCACAAAAAACGGGCGCTACAGGCCAAAAAGATGCAAAATTTTCCAAGCCTGCTGCGGGCGCACGTGGGCGCCTCCACGTGCTGGACGAGGACGGCCGGCCGCTCGCGTTGCAGGTGGCGCTGGGCCTGAGCGACGGCAGCCACACCGAGCTGCTGCCCACGCCCGAACAGGCGGTGCTGCTGGCCGAGGGGCGCCAGGTCATCACCGGCGTGGCCAGCCCGGCCAGCAGTGCCCCGGCGCGTAACGGGGCGCCGCGCCTTTCTTTCTGAGCAAGGCTTGCGCATGGCTCCACCCCTGATCGACGCGCAGGCGCTCACCAAGGCCTACGCCATGGGCGGGCAGACCGTGCACGCGCTGCGCGGCGTGTCGC
Organism: Simplicispira sedimenti; assembly: GCF_022760965.1. Taxonomy (NCBI): domain Bacteria; kingdom Pseudomonadati; phylum Pseudomonadota; class Betaproteobacteria; order Burkholderiales; family Comamonadaceae; genus Simplicispira; species Simplicispira sedimenti. Next base: position 10,224 of record NZ_JAKVIJ010000007.1, on the reverse strand, counting down.
TGCAGATCGACGCGGGCGAGTTCGTCGCCATCATGGGCGCCTCGGGCTCGGGCAAGTCCACGCTCATGCACATCCTGGGTTGCCTGGACCTGCCCGACGGCGGCAGCTACCACCTGGCGGGCGAGGCCGTGCATGCGCTGGTGCCTGACGCGTTGGCTGCCATCCGCAACCGGCGGATTGGCTTTGTGTTCCAGCAGTTCAACCTGCTGGCACGCACCAGCGCGCTGGAGAATGTGGAACTGCCCCTGATCTATGCCGGTGTCAAGCCGGCCGAGCGCCAGGCCCGCGCCCGCGCGGCGCTGGCGCGCGTCGGCCTGGCCGAGCGCGCGGCGCACACCCCCGCGGAGCTGTCGGGCGGGCAGCAGCAGCGCGTGGCCATTGCGCGCGCCCTGGTCACGCAGCCCGCGCTCATCCTGGCCGACGAGCCCACGGGCGCACTCGATTCGCAGACCTCCGAGGACACCATGGCTTTGCTGGCGCAGCTCAACGCCCAGGGCATCACCGTGGTGCTGGTCACGCACGAGCACGACGTGGCCGCCTGGGCGCGCCGCTGCATCGTGCTGCGCGACGGCGCCATCGTGCAGGACCAGGCACAGCCCGGCCATGCACAGCAGGCGGCTACCAGCGCGGCGCTGCCGCAGGGGCGCGCATGAACCTGCACACCGCGCTGCGCGCTGCCCTGCGGGCGCTCACGGCCAACCTGCTGCGCAGCGTGCTCACCATGCTGGGCATCATCATTGGTGTGGGCGCAGTCATTACCATGCTGGCCGTGGGCCGGGGCGCGACCGAGCGCGTGCAGGAACAGATCAAGGGCCTGGGCTCCAATATCGTGCTGGTGGTGCCCGGCAGCCTGAGCGCGGCCGGCGTGCGCCTGGGGGCGCAGACGCGCTCGCGCTTTACCGAAGAGGATGCCGAAGCCCTGGCCCGCGAGGTGCCCGAAGTGCAGGTGGCCGCGCCCTCGTCGCGCACCACGGCGCAGGCGGTGGCGCAAAGCGCCAACTGGAACACCACCATCTTCGGCACCACCAACGACTACCTGGAGGCTCGCGAATGGCCGCTGGCCGCGGGCCGCCTGTTCGAGGCGGCCGAGCAGCAGGGCTCGGCCAAGGTCGCCTGGCTGGGCCAGACTGCGGCGCGCGAGCTGTTTGCCGACGACGACCCGCTGGGCCAGACGGTGCGTGTACGTGGCGTGCCCTTCACCGTGGTGGGCGTGCTGGCCGCCAAGGGGCAGAACGCGGTGGGGCAGGACCAGGACGACATCGTCATCGTGCCCATGTCCACCTTCCGCAACCGCATCTGGAATGCGGGCGGCAACGTGCGTCGCATCTGGTCCATCCACGTCAAGGTGCGCGCCGGGGCCGACATGGCGCGGGCCGAGGAGTCCATGCGCACGCTGCTGCGCCAGCGCCTGCGTGTGCCCGAGGGTGGCGACGACACCTTCAGCATCCGCAACCTGTCGGAGGTGCTGCAGGCGCAGGAAGAGTCGAGCCGCGTGATGACCGCGCTGCTGGCCGCTGTCGCGGGCGTGAGCCTGCTGGTGGGCGGCATCGGCATCATGAACATCATGCTGGTGAGCGTGACCGAGCGCACGCGCGAGATCGGCCTGCGCATGGCCGTGGGCGCGCGTGGGCGCGACATCCTGGCGCAGTTCCTGATCGAATCGGTCACGCTCAGCCTGGTGGGAGGCGCCATCGGCGTGGCGCTGGGCGTGCTGGCCACCTGGGCGGTGGAGCGCGCTACCGGCTGGAGCGCCGTCATGGAGCCCTGGTCCGTGCTGCTGGCCGTGGGCTTTGCGGGCCTGGTGGGTGTGTTCTTTGGCTACTACCCGGCGCGGCGTGCGGCGCGGCTGCAGCCCATCGTCGCGCTGCGGCACGAGTGAGCATCTCGGCATGCCAACGCAGGCCTGCGGGGGCGAGTTCGTACAATCCGTTGCTTCTTGACTCTGAGGGCAAACACAAGCCCGTCGTATGGAAATAGCAATACTGTTCGCCCTCATCTGTCTCAACGGTCTCTTTGCCATGTCTGAGATCGCTTTGGTCACGGCGCGCAAGGCGCGCCTGCAGAAATTGATTGATGAGGGCGACAGCGGTGCGGCCGCTGCGGTGAAGCTGGGCGAAGACCCCACGCGTTTCCTGTCCACCATCCAGATCGGCATCACGTCGATTGGCGTACTCAACGGCATCGTGGGCGAGGCCGCCTTGGCCGGCCCCCTGGCCGCATGGTTGGGTCTTGCAGGGGTGCCGTTGCCCTATGCCGACTATGCGGCCACCGGTCTGGTGGTGGTGGTGATCACCTATTTTTCCATCGTGGTGGGCGAATTGGTGCCCAAGCGCATTGGCCAGTCGTATCCCGAGTTGTTTGCGCGGCTGGTGGCACGGCCCATCCACCTGCTGGCGGTCGCCACCAAGCCTTTTGTGATCCTGCTGTCCACCTCCACCCGCACGTTGTTGCGTTTGCTGGGGGTCAAGGAGACCAGCGGCAGCCCCGTGACCGAGGAAGAGATCCACGCCATGCTCGTCGAGGGCACGACGGCTGGTGTCATCGAGTCGCACGAGCACACCATGGTCCGGAACGTGTTCCGGCTTGATGACCGGCAGATTGGCTCCCTGATGGTGCCGCGGGGCGACGTGGTGTGCCTGGACATGGATGCCTCGTTTGAAGAGAACCTTCAACGCATCGACACATCGGACCACGCGCGCTTTCCGGTGGTGCGCGGCGGCATGGATAATATTCTGGGCGTGGTCAATGCCCGGCAGTGGCTCTCGCGCAGGCTCAAGGAACACGGGCACGGGCTGGCGGACCAGCCCCTGCAGGCGGCGCTGTACGTTCCGGAAACCATCACCGGCATGGAGTTGCTGGACAACTTTCGTCTGTCGGATGTGCACATGGCCTTCGTCATCGACGAGTACGGCGAAGTGCAGGGCATTGTCACGCTGCAGGACCTGATCGAAGCCATCACCGGCGAGTTCCAGCCCCGCGATCCGGAGACATCGTGGGCCGTGCAGCGTGAGGACGGAAGCTGGCTGCTCGATGGGCATATTCCGGTGCCCGAACTCAAGGACCGCCTGAACCTGGACAGCGTTCCGGAAGAGGAGCGCGGCCGCTACCACACCCTGAGCGGCATGCTGATGCTGCTGACGGGACGGCTGCCCAAGGAGACCGACACCGTGACCTGGGAGGGCTGGACCTTCGAGGTGGTGGACATGGACGGCAAGACCATCGACAAGATCGTGGCCACCCGGCAGATCCCGGTCAGCGAGCTGTGATCGTTGGCGGGGGCAGGGCGGCTCCCAGCGGACATAATCCGCGCTTTCGCATTGATTGAACAAGGACGCGCGTGGACATCGTATTGCTGGTCAAGGCCGCCATCATGGGTGTGGTCGAGGGCCTGACCGAGTTTCTTCCCATATCCTCCACGGGCCACCTGATCCTGGCGGGGGCCTTGCTGGGTTTTGACGATGCCAAGGCCAAGGTCTTCGACATCGCCATCCAGACCGGGGCCATCTTTGCCGTCATCCTGGTGTACTGGCAGAAGATTCGTGCCACCTTGGTGGCACTGCCCAGCCAGCGCAGTGCGCAGCGCTTTGCGCTCAATGTGCTGATCGGCTTCTTCCCAGCGGTGCTGTTGGGGCTGTTGCTGGGCAAGGCCATCAAGGCGCATTTGTTCACGCCCACCGTGGTGGCCAGCACCTTCATCCTCGGCGGCCTCATCATCCTGTGGGCCGAGCGACGCCCGCAGTCGGCCACGCGCATTGCTGAAGTGGACGACATGGGGCCGGTCGATGCGCTCAAGGTGGGCCTGGTGCAGTGCCTGGCGATGGTGCCGGGCACCAGCCGCAGCGGTGCCACCATCATTGGCGGCATGCTGCTGGGCCTGTCGCGCAAGGCAGCCACGGACTATTCGTTCTTTCTGGCCATTCCCACACTCATCGGCGCCGGGGTGTACAGCCTGTACAAGGAGCGTGAGCTGCTGCAGGTGGCCGACCTGCCCATGTTCGCCGTCGGGCTGTTCTTTTCGTTTGTGAGTGCCTGGCTGTGTGTGCGCTGGTTGCTGCGCTATATCAGCACGCACAGCTTTGTGCCCTTTGCCTGGTACCGCATAGCCTTTGGCCTGCTGGTGCTGTTGACGGCCTGGACGGGATGGATTCCCTGGAGCGCCTGATACCCCCAGGAGCCTGTCGGACTTGGGAATCGTCGGCTGCAAATGGGCTGCAGCGATCCATTTTCACCGTCTTTTTGCCCCATAGCCCCGCTATGGGGCTGCAAACCCGGCGAAAACTGTCCTCGCTGGGGCCCATTTTCGCTTTCGACGCCCCAAGTCCGACAGGCTCCTAGATCGGTTGATAATCTCTGCCATGCAACGCTCTATCACCTGTGCTCCCTGGGCCTTGGCGCTGGGCCTGGCGCTGCCTGCGCTGGCGACGGCGCAACTGCGCATGCCCGTACCCGAGGAAAGTCGCTCTGGCTACACCTGGTCGCTGGGGGCGTCGATCAGCAACGGAGCCAGCTATCCCGGCAGCACCGAGCGCAGCACGGGCATCCGGCCCGTCATCGGGCTGGAGGTGGGGCGTTTCACCCTCAGCTCGGGCGGCGGTGGTTCTTTGCTGGACTTTGACCTGGACGCACGCGACTCGGGCGTGACCGCCAAGCTCCTGCAGTGGGAAAACCTGCGCCTGAGCGCCGGTCTGCGCATGGATGGCGGCCGCAAGGGCAGTGACGAGCCGATGCTCCAGGGCCTGCCCGAGGTGGAGCGCACCTTGCGCGGGCGCCTGAGCGTCATCTATGACTTCAACAAGCATGCCTCGGTGCGTTCCACCCTGAGCCAGGACCTGCTGGGCCGCGATGGCGGGGCCACGCTCCAGACCACGGCGCGTTATGAAATCCAGGTCAGCCCCTACAGTGAAATCGTTTTTGCCCTGGGCTTCACGCTGGCCGACAGCACCTACATGCAAGGCCGCATGGGCGTGCCGCTCAGTGCCTCCGGGGTGAGCACACCTTTGCCCGCCTATGTGCCGGGGGGCGGGCTTTTCAGCCAGGACGTGGGGCTGGAGTTCAAGAGCGCGGTGTCTGACCGCTGGGTGGTGTTTGGCGGCGTGCGCTATTCGCAACTGCGTGGCAACGCCCGGCGCAGCCCGCTGGCGGTCAAGCCCGACAACTACGGCATCAGCCTGGGCCTGGCCTACCGCTGCTGCCGCTGAGGCTCCCAGAGCCTGGACAGGCTCTCAGGGCATTGCCAACTGCTCGGTGCTGCGCTGCACGCGGAACTTGCCGTTCTGTTTTCCCTGGTACATGGCGGCATCGGCCAGCTTGAGCAGGCTGGCAGCGTCGTAGGCGTCCAGCGGCGCCAGTGCGTACCCAATGGTCAGGCCCACCTGCACTTTGGTGGACGACAGGGTGAAGGGGGCATGGAATGCATCCAGCAGCTTGTTCGCCAGGTCGTGTGCCTGTGCGGGGCTTTCCAATGCGCTGGCCACTATCACAAATTCGTCGCCCCCCAGGCGTGCCACCAGGTCGGTGGCGCGCACATGGCCTTGCAGGCGGCGGGCCACGGCAACCAGCAGTTCATCGCCCACATCGTGGCCGTGCTCGTCGTTGACGGGCTTGAAGCCGTCTAGGTCCAACAGGTACACGGCCAGTTGCTGCTCGTGGCAGCACAGCCGCAGGGCGTTGGACAGGGCTTCCTGCATGCCGCGGCGGTTGGGCAGGTTGGTCAGGGGGTCGGTGTGGGCCAGCCAGTGCAGGGTGTCGCGCTCGGTGCGGGCGTTTTCGGCGGCCAGGCGCAGGGCTTTGGAGCGCAGGCCCAGCACGCGCATGAACAGCAGCATGTCCAGCGTGGCGCCGAACTGGAAGGAATGCAGCGTCCAAAAGTTGACCGGCACCCAGCCCCGGATCACGCCAATCACCGTGGCCGTGGCCACGAAGTACACCAGCCAGGCCAGCAGCAGCGTGCCGCCCACCGCATCGCCCTGGCGCATGCGCGCCACGGCACCGGGAATGCCCATGAGTGCAGGCACCAGGCCCAGCACGCTGACGATGGCCGCCAGCACGCGGGTGTCGAACAGGTCGAGCGCAAAGGCCAGGGCCAGCAGCGCCGTGCCCGCGGCGCCCCAGCGCATGGCGCGCATCAGCCGGTTGCGTGGGTTGCCCGCCGCCAGGGCCTGGCCTATGAACAAGAAAGAGCCGCAGGTGGCCATCAGGGCCGACATGCCGCTGGCGTGCTGCTCGAACCAGGGCAGGCCGCCCCACAGGTACTGCGCCCCCACGCCAAAGAAATGCAGCGAGAACAGCAGGCTGCCCGAAATCAGCAAGGTGTACTGCAGGAACAGCACCTCGCGCTGGTTGATCCACTGCGCCAGGCTGTAGATCCACAGGCACAGCGCCAGACCTGTGAGCAGGCCTTGCAGCATCTGTTCGCGCAAAGCGTGTTCGGCGTGCATGGCCGGGGGGGACAGGCGCAGCGGCAGCACCATGGCGCCCTGGGTCTGCACGCGCAGCAGTAGCTCGTAGGCCACGCCGGGTTGCAGATCCAGCCCCACCGCGTGCGAGCGGGTGGGTAGCGGGCGCTGTGCAAAGGGCACATGGCTGCCCAGCGCGGCCTGCTGCACGATGCGCCCGCCGCTGGCCAGCACCAGGTCGATGCGTTGCAGCGGCGCGTAGTCAATGTCCAGCACCCAGCGACCCGGGGCACTGGCCGCCAGCTCCAGTGGAATGCGCAGCCAGACGGGCTCGGCGCGCACGCCCAGCGTGCCCTGGGTGGGCGGCATGGGGCCAAAGGCGGGGCCACCCTGCAGCAGCTCCTGCGCGTTGTAGCGTTGTTCGGGGTCGGGCAGCATCTGCAGGGCCTGCCACAGTCCGGCGGCAGGCTGCTGGGCCTGCAATTGCAGCGGCGCGGGTTGCGCCTGCACGCTGGCACACCCCAGCCACAGTGCCAGCAACGCGGCCACGCGCCACAGCCCGCCGCGCTGGAGGTGGGCTGCAAGGGTCAGGAACCAGGGCACAAACGCGCGTGTCATGGGCAGGGCAGCGGGGGGGCAGGGGTGGCACGGCCGAAAGAGTGTGCACCCCGCAGGGGCACACGAATGTGACAAAGTGTAGGTCAAATGCCGTTGGCGCACAGGCCGCAGGGGCAGTGCGCACCGCGAGGGGCGCGGACAGACGCTCAGTCGTGCGTGATGGAGGCCAGGTTGCGCAGCGCGGCTTCGACGGCGGCAGCGGTGACCAGGGGCTTTTCCATGGGGAAGAGGTGGGTGCCGTCCAGCATCATCATCCGCCCCTGGGTCACGCGCTCGGTCAGGCCCATGCCGGCCTGGCGCATTTCCACCGAGGCACGCCCTCCGATGAAGGCGGCCGGGCAGCGCAGCGGGTGCTTGCGCAGCAGGCTGCCCAGGTGGTGCGGCATGGTGTTGTAGATGGCGCTTTCCACCGCGCGGTCGAAGGCGAGCACGCGGCGGTCATCCTCGTCGTACAGGCCGTGGGTCACGTAGTCGCGCAGCACCTGTGGATCCCAGCGGGCAAAGGCTTTTTTCTTGCGGAAATGCTCGTAGGCCTCTTCGGTGCTGTGCCAGCTGTTGCGGCGCATGCGGCTCACGCGGGCGGGTGAGATGGCGCCGATCACCTGCGTGCGCTTGGCGGCACCCACGGTGGTGGCGCGCCAACCGCCCAGCAGCGGGGAGTCCAGCATCAGCACGCCGCGCGCCAGTTCGGGGTGGCGGGCGGCGGCCATGACGCTGAGGATGCCGCCCAGCGAATGGCCCACCAGGTACACCGGGCCGCCCGATGTGCGCACCCGCTCGGCGGCAAACTCGGCCAGTTGCTCCACCAGGTGCGGCCAGTTGTCGGTGACGGGAAAGCGCGGGTCGTGGCCGAAGCGGTCCACCGCGCTGACCTCAAAGCCGCGCGTGCGCAGGTGCTCAAACAGGGCGCTGTAGGTGCCCGAAGGAAAGCTGTTGCCGTGGGAAAAGACGATGCGGTTCATTCTGAGAGAGGTTCTAGACCAGCTTGTCCTGCGGGGTCGATATCTTCTTGAGCGGCTTGCACTGCGCGTGTGGCATCACGATCGGCACCTCGGTCGCGCCGCCGCTCCAGTTGGGGCTTTCGATGCTGTCGAACACCTGGCGCAGCTTTTCCCCCCAGCGCTCGCGCAGCATGGTGAAGTAGGGGTTGTCGGTGCCGATGCACACGATCTTGTCTGAGGTGAAACGGTCCACCTCGTACAGCACCAGATCCAGCGGCAGGCCCACCGAGAGGTTGGACTTGAGCGTGCTGTCCATGGATACCAGCGCGCACTTGGCGGCTTCGTCCAGCGGGGTGTCGGGGGTGATCACGCGGTCGAGCACGGGCTTGCCGTATTTGGATTCGCCGACCTGGAAGTAGGGCGTCTCGGACGTGGCCTCGATGAAATTGCCCGCCGAATACACCTGGAACAGACGCATGCCCTCGCCCCGGATCTGGCCGCCAAAGATCAGCGACACATTGAAATCCAGCCCCGAGCGCTTGAGCGATGCGCCATCGCGCTCGTGCACATGGCGCACCGCTGCACCCAAGACGCGGGCGGCGTCGAACATGCTGCGCGCGTTCCAGATGGTGGTGGGCTCGCCGTCGTGCTCGTCCTTGATCTGCGTGGTTTGCAGAATCTCGCGCACCGACTGCGAAATGCTCAGGTTGCCCGCCGACAGCAGCACCATGAAGCGATCGTCCGGCTTCTCGTACACCATCATCTTGCGGAACGAGCTGATCTGGTCCAGCCCGGCATTGGTGCGCGAATCGGACAGGAACACCAGCCCAGCGTGGAGTTTGATGGCGACGCAGTACGTCATGGCAATAAAGCGGCAGAGGGAAAACCCGCAAGTGTAGTGCGGCCCCACCCCGTGCTGTGCCGCAGCGCGTGCGTGCGTCAGCAGGCTGCCCCTGGGGCAGAACACAGGGGGCGGCCGCTCACCCTGCGGCCAGGGGGTTGGGCACGGCCTGCGGCGGTTTGAACAGGGTGACGCGGTTGCGCCCGGCCGCCTTGGCCTCGTACATGGCCGGGTCGGCCTGGTGCTGGATGTCCTGCATGTTTTGCTCGGCCATGCCCCCAAGGGCCACGCCAATGCTGGCACTGATGGACAGGCGCAGGCCCTGGGCCTCGGGCTGGGCCGCCTCGATGACGCGGCGCAGCGCCTCGGCCAGCACCAGGGCGCCCTGGGCATCGGTATCGGGCAGCAGCACGCAAACTCCTCGCCCCCAATGCGCCCGGCCAGATCCGACTGGCGCACGCTCTGTGCAATCAGGTGCCCCACACACTGCAACACCACATCGCCCGTGGCATGGCCGTGCTGGTCGTTGATGGCCTTGAAGTGGTCCAGATCGATGAACAGCACTGCAAACGGTGAGCGCTTGCGCCGCGTGGCAAGCAAGAACTGATCGCAGCGCTCGTAGTAGGCACGGGCATTGAGCAGCCCGGTCAGCACGTCGGTGGACGCCATAGCACGCAGGCGCTCCTTGGACTCCTGCAGCCGGTGGTAGAACGACATGGAGCGCGCCCGGTACCCATGGAACAAGAAGGCCAGCAAGCCCATGGCCATGACCGCATCGACCAGCTCGGTGCCCGAGTAGGGCGCCACAAAGAGCGGATTGCCCGCCAGCAACAGCAGCATGGAGCCCAGGGTGACCATGGCGCCCGCGCGCTGTCCCAGCAGGATATAGACGCAAGGGATGTTGATGAACAGCCACAGAATGCGCAGCGCATCGTTGGGCACCAGCACCAGGGCCGACACGCACACCGCAAAGCACACGGCCTCCAGCACCCAGGCTGCCGTTTGCAGGCGCTCCTTGTGGCCACGCAGCCAGTGCCACAACGCCAGCGAGACAGCCATGTTGAGCGAGGGCGCCACAAAGCGCGAGGGCGAAGGCGCTTGCTCCACCCACAACAGCGCCCCCAGAAAAGTGAGGTTGCCCCTGAAAAGTGGAGTTCCTAACCCTTGTTGAAAATACCGACAAGGAGTTGAGAAATGAGTGACAAGCAGGTGCGTGCGCAGTACACGCGAGAGTTCAAGCTGGAGGCGGTTGGGTAGGTGCGCGCTGGCCAGGCGATTGCGGTGGTGGCCAAGGTGCTGGGCGTTCCCAAGGCCAGTCTGGGCAACTGGGGGAGGCTGTCAGCCAAGGGGGAACTGGGCGGCGCGGGCAGCTCGCCGCCTTCCATGGCGTGGAGGCCGCGCGCATCGTGCTGGCGGGCAGTGCCAGTGA